>CADCTH010000444.1 GCA_902805495.1 uncultured Actinomycetospora sp. | reverse complement strand
GTCGAGCAGCTCGCGGCCCTGGAGGTACTTCATGAAGTGCGCCTGGCCGATGGCCATGAGCGGGCCGAGGCCCATCGACACCGTCGGGAACTGCCAGAAGTCCGGCATCAGCCACGGGTGCGGGTACGACGAGAGACCCCCACCCCCTCCGTCCCGGCTCCCGCCGGCCTCCTGCCGGAAGGCGTCCAGCTGCTCCTCGGTCAGCCGTCCCTCGAGGAAGGCGCGCGCGTAGATGCCGGGCGAGGAGTGCCCCTGCATCATCACCATGTCCCCGCCGTGGCCGGCCGACGGCGCGTGCCAGAAGTGCTGGAAGCCGGTGTCGTAGAGCGTCGCCGCCGACTGGAAGCTCGCGATGTGCCCGCCGAGCTCGGAGGACTCCTTGTTCGCGCGCAGCACCATCGCCACCGCGTTCCAGCGGATGGCCGAGCGGATGCGGTGCTCGACGGCGCGGTCGCCCGGGTGCGCGGGTTCCTCGTCGACGCGGATCGTGTTCACGTAGGGCGTCGTCGCCGAGTAGGGCACCGGCGCCCCCGCGGCGCGGGCCTGGCCGATCAGCTCGTCGAGCAGGTCGTGGGCGCGCTGGGGGCCCTCGATCGCGAGCACGGACTCGAGGGCCTCGCGCCACTCGTCCGTCCCACCGGGATCGTCGTCGATCATCTGTGGTCCTCCGGGCTCACGGGACGGACAGGGACGGGCACGCGCGTGACGCGGGCACCGAACCACGGAACGACCCCGCCGACCAGGGACGGCGCCACGGAGATCCGTGGACTCCTGCTCCTCCCCGATCTCGGGGGCGAGGCGGGACGACGTCCCTCGTCAAGGTTCCGAGACAGGCGGCGACTTCGGCAGGGCCAGTCGGCGGAACACCTGAATCGTGGCAGCGGCGTCAGAGCACCATCGCGAGCCGGCCGCTCCGGGCTGCTGTCTATGCGGACGACGACGGCTCGTCGCGTCGGCGCTGGTGGTGCCGGCGGACCTTGAGCCTGTTGCCGCAGCTCTTCATCGAGCACCAGCGCGCGGTGTTGGCCCGGCTGCGGTCGAGCAGGAACAGGTGGCACTCGGGGTTGGCGCAGGGCCGCAGCCGCCCGGGCAGTCGCTGCTCGACCGCGCTCCACGCCAGGACCAGCTCGACGGCGAGCCGTCGCTCGGGCTGGGTGTCGAGCCGCCACGTGACGCCCTGCGCATCGACCTCGGGGACCTGGCGGACGCCGGACAGGACGCCGGCGAGGGTTCCGGGGTCGGCCTCGACCGCGACCACGGTCTGCAGCGCGTCCCGCGCCTCCCGCAGCGGAGCGAGCTGGGCGTCGCCGCCGGGCCCGCCGTGCGCGACCACCCACGCCCGCAACTCCTCATCGGCGTCCCAGCGGTCGGTCGGCCGCCCGTCCACCACCGGGGTGCTGTTGAGCGCCTCGATCAGCGCCTGCTCGTCGAGCACCGCGCACCACCTCCACTGCTAACCATATCAACTCGTTTGACAGGTTAGGCGACGGCGCGTTCACTGGCGCTCGGCCCGCTAACCAGCACGACCCGCCGAAGGAGTTACACCATGGTCGAGGTGCGCCACCGTTCCACCGTCGTGGCCGGACACCGGATCGCCTACCGGGAAGCAGGGCCTGCCGACGCACCGGTCCTGGTCCTCCTGCACGGCTTCCCCACGAGCTCGCGCATGTTCCGGCACCTGGTCCCGGCGCTGGCCGACCGCGTCCACGTCGTCGCGCCGGACCATCTGGGGTTCGGGCAGTCGGACGCGCCGTCCGCCGATGAGTTCACCTACACCTTCGACGCCCTCGCCGACGTGACCCGGGAGCTGCTCGCCCAGCTCGGCATCACCCGCTACGCGATCTACGTCCAGGACTACGGCGCCCCGATCGGCTGGCGCCTCGCGCTGCGCGACCCGTCGGCGATCACCGCGATCGTCAGCCAGAACGGGAACGCGTACGACGACGGCTTCGTCCCCGAGTTCTGGGCGCCGGTCTGGGCCTACGGCGCCGACCCCGGGCCCGACACCGAGGCACCCGTGCGCGGCGCGCTGAGCCTCGAGGCGATCCGGTGGCAGTACGTCCACGGCGTCGCCGACCCCGAGCTCGTCGACCCCGACACCTGGGCCCAGGACCACGTCGAGGTCACCCGTCCCGGCCAGGAGCGCATCCAGCTGGCCCTCTTCGCCGACTACTCGACCAACCCGCCCCTCTACCCGACCCTCCACGAGTACTTCCGCGCCGGCAAGGTGCCCCTGCTCGCGGTCTGGGGCGCCGAGGACGAGATCTTCGGCCCCGACGGCGCCCGCGCCTTCGCCCGCGACCTGCCCGAGGCGGAGGTCCACCTCGTAGACGGCGGCGGCCACTTCCTGCTCGAGAGCCACCTCGACGTCGTCGCCGGCTACGTCCGCGGCTTCCTCGGCCGCGTCCTCACCGACGGGACGAGCCCGGCGGCGTCCGCGGCCTGACCTCGCCGGTTGGACGTTCACGTCGCACGGAAGCAGAGTGTGTGCGGGACCGACGGAGAGGCGGGCGCATGGCTGATCGCCGGGCCGGGGACGCGCCGTCCGGGGACACGACCGGGCGGCGGACGGTCGCCCTCTTCGCGCCCTACCGCGGGCGCCTGGTGCTCATCGCGCTCGCCATCCTCGTCACGTCCGCGCTGGGCGTTGCGAACCCGTTCCTCACCCAGCGCGTCTTCGACGACGCCCTCTTCGCCCCCGGCGGCCCGCAGATCGACCTGCTGGTCGTCCTGGTCGGGGCGATGATCGCGATCGCGGTGATCAGCGCCGTGATCGGGATCGGCCAGACCTACCTGACCACGGTGCTCGGCAACCGCGTCATGCAGTCGTTGCGCGACCGGCTCTTCGCCCACCTGCAGCGGATGCACCTCGGGTTCTTCACCTCGACGCGCACCGGGTCGATCCAGTCGCGGCTGGACAACGACGTGGGCGGGGTCCAGTCGGTGGTCACCGACACCGCGTCGTCGATCCTGAGCAACGTCGTCACCGTGGTCGCCTCGGTGGTGGCCATGGTCGCGCTGTCCTGGCAGCTCTCGCTGGTGGCATTCGTGCTGCTGCCGGTGTTCATCGTGCTGCAGGTCCGGGTGGGGCGGGTGCGACGCAAGATCGCGGCGCGCACCCAGTCCTCGCTGTCGGACATGAGCGCGATCACCCAGGAGACGCTGTCGGTGTCCGGCGTCCTGCTGGCCAAGGTCTACGGCCGCCAGGACCACGAGATCGCCCGCTACCGCGCGGAGAACGACCGCCAGACCACCCTGCAGGTCCGGCAGACGATGAGCGGCCAGTCGTTCTTCGCCGTCGTCACCGGCTTCTTCGCGCTGATCCCGGCCGTCGTCTACCTCGTGGCCGGGCTGCTCGCGGTCGGCGGCGGCGGCATCGCGGCGGGCACGCTCGTCGCGTTCACCACCCTGCAGACACGCCTGCTGTTCCCGATCGTCAACCTGCTGCGGGTGTCGCTGGACGTCCAGACCTCGCTCGCGCTCTTCGGGCGCATCTTCGAGTACCTCGACCTCGTCCCGGCGCTCTCCGACTCCCCCACCGCCCGTCCCCTGCGCAAGGCGGACGCGCGCGGTGAGGTCGAGTTCCGCGACGTCTGGTTCCGCTACCCCGTCGACGCCGAACCCGGCCACGCGTCAGGGCCCGGTCCGTGGGCGCTCGAGGACCTGTCGCTGCGCATCGAGCCCGGCCAGCTCGCGGCGGTCGTCGGGCCCAGCGGCGCGGGCAAGACGACGCTGTCCTCGCTGGTCCCCCGGCTCTACGACGTCGACGCCGGCTCCGTGCGCCTCGACGGCACCGACGTCCGCGACCTGACCCTCGCGTCGCTGCCCGACCTCGTCGGCATGGTCACGCAGGAGAGCTACCTGTTCCACGCGACCGTCGCCGAGAACCTGCGCTACGCCGCCCCGGACGCCACCGACGAGGAGGTCCGCGCCGCCGCCCGCGCCGCGAACATCGCCGAGCACCTCGAGGGCCTGGCCGAGGGCTACGACACGGTCGTCGGCGAGCGCGGCTACCGGCTCTCGGGCGGGGAGAAGCAGCGCATCGCGATCGCGCGGGTGATCCTCGCCGATCCGCGCATCCTCGTGCTCGACGAGGCGACCTCGGCCCTCGACACCACGAGCGAGCGGCTGGTGCAGCAGGCGCTGGAGACCGTGATGTCCGGCCGGACGACGATCGCCATCGCGCACCGGCTCTCGACGATCCTGTCCGCCGACGTGATCTTCGCGATCGACCGCGGCCGGCTGGTCGAGCAGGGCACCCACGCCGAGCTGCTGGCGCGCGGCGGGCTGTACGCGCAGCTCTACGCCGAGCAGTTCGGCGGCGGCGCCGTCGAGGCCCGGTTCGCCGACGGCGTCCGGTTCACCGACGGGAAGATCCTCACCTCGCGCGGCACGGACGACACCACGGCCGCGTGACGAGCGAGCGCCGGGGTCAGCCGCCCCGGTGACCGTCCTCCCGGTGCTCCACGAGGGTGTCGACGACGCCGCGCGCCACCTCAGGGACCGAGACGCCTTCCTCCGCCGCCCAGGCGCGCAGCATGCTCACGGCCTCTCGGAGGGGGAGGTCGTAGCGGGCGATGAGGATGCCCTCGGCCTGGTGGACCATGTGGTCGAACCCCGGGCTGTCGCCGTCGTGCATCGTGGTGCCCCTTCGCCGGCGACCGCTGGGTGCGCCGTGTCTCGTCGGTGCCGGGGCGGGGGCAGGGCCGCAGCAGGTGCCACTGTGGGAGACGGGGCACGGGAAGTCCAGCGCCACCGGGGGTCATCCGTACGGTTGCTCCGCCGAGGCGCCCGGGCAGACCAATTGGAAGCAACCAGATGGCAGTGCCCGGCTCGCGGGGTCGAGCCCGCCGACGAGGCCGGGCGTCGTGAGCGCCGGCCACGGGTATCTTCGCACTCCCCGCGACCCAAGGAGCGCGTCATGATCGTCCTCGGTCTTGCCCTGAAGACCCTCGGCTTCGCCTCGAGGGTCGCCGCGATGGTGGCCGCCCCGGTGGTCGCCGTCCTCGCGTGGGGAGCGATCGAGAACGAGCTGGACAAGAGGAAGACCTCCGAGGCCGGTACGGGGTCCTGACCCCGGTCGTCGCGTCCCCGCGGCTCACGGGTGACACGCACCGGCGGTGCTCGCGGGCGGCGCCTCGGCCTACAGACCGACGAGCGCCGATCACCAGCCCCACGACGGACACCGTGCCGGCGCGGTGGGCGTCGTGGGTGCGGGCTGCGCCGGCGAGAGCGGGTGAACGGGTTCTGCACCGTGGACGGTGGTGGCTGGTCGATCATCGGAGCTCGTCCGGGATCGGGGTCGCCGGCCCGGCGGTGACCCCGGCGGCGACGAGGACGCCGAGGCGCTCGGCGAGGTCGGCCTGCGGCTCCCATCGCAGCATCCCGACCCAGGCGTACACCGTGCCGGCGAGCACGGCGTGCAGCAGGCGTGGGTCGTCCCCCGGCCCCAGGCGGTGCACGCCGCGTCGGGCGCGCTCGCGCCGGAGGTACTCGGCGTAGTCGGCGAGGTTGGCTCCGACGTACACGTCCCGTGCTCGCTCGGCGAACGCCGAGTCGGCCGCCAGGTCGACCAGCAGACCCGGCACGGCCGCCTGCGCCACGGGGTCGCCGAACAACGCCAGCAGGTCAGCGGCCTCGGCGCTCAGGTCGCCGGCCAACGACCCGGTGTCCACCACGTCGGCGCGGTGCAGCAGCGCGGGATCGGCGAACAAGGCGGCGTAGATCAGTTCGGTCCGAGACGCGTAGCGACGATAGATCGCGGCCTTGCCCGCCCCGGCCCGGCCGGCCACCGCGTCGACGGTCAGCCGGGCGTAGCCGACCTCGGCCAGCAGCTCGCGGGTCGCCACCAGCAGGCGCTGGTCGATGTCGGGCTCGCGGGGCCGCCCGAGGCCTTGCGATCGCGCGTCCATGGGTGCACCATACGGCACCACGAGTTCCGGAACTACCGGTATCGTTATTGGCCACGGTCATGGCATCCGGTCACCGGATCGTTGACCACTGCCAGGAACGGGAGCGCGCACCATGTCCAGCCAGGTGCTCGATCGGCCGGCCGCGGTGCCCGCCGCGTTGATCGGGCTCGCACCGCTCGCGGTGCGGCTGCCCGCGGTCGTGCGGCTCCTGGCGGCGGCCCACGCGGCGGCGTTCCTGCTGACCGACGGACGAGTGCTCGGGCGCTGGTTCGGCACCCGCATCCTGGTCCTGGAGACGGTGGGGCGGCACAGCGGACAGATCCGTCGTACCCCGCTCGTGTACCTGCGCGACGACACCGACCTCGTCGTCGTCGCCGCCAACGGAGGTGCACCCCGCCACCCGGCCTGGTGGCTCAACCTGCGCTCGGCCGGGCGCGCCGTCGCGGTCCTCGGCCGGGACGAGCTCGACGTCCGACCCCGGGAGGCGGGCGGGCGCGAACGGGAACGACTCTGGCGGCGCTTCGCCGCGGTCACACCCGTGGACGCCTACCAGCGCAGCACCCCGCGCTGCCTGCCCGTCGTCGTCCTCACGCCGGCGACACCCGAGCCCACCGACCCCGAAGCATCCTGAGCCCCCTGTTCGCGAAGGAGACCGCCCCGTGCACATCCCGAGCGTGCTCATCGCCGCGGCCGGCACCCTCGCCGCCCGCGCCGCCCTGCCCCACGTGCTCGCACTCAAGCTCCGGCACGACCTCGCGCGACTCAACGCCGGCGACCACCGTGCGCTGCTCGCCGCATTCGCCGACGACGCCGTCCTCCACTTCCACGAGGGCGCCCACCGCTGGTCCGGCTCCCACGTCGGCAAGGACGCCATCGAACGCTTCCTGCAGGACTTCGTGGCCGCCGGGCTCCGCGGCGAACTCGGCCGGACCTGGATCAGTGGGCCGCCCTGGGCGCTGCAGCTCTGCGCACGGTTCGACGACCGGGCCCACGGACCGAACGGCGAACAGATCTACGCGAACCGCGTCGTGATCTGGGCACGGACCCGTTGGGGCAAGATCGTCGAGCAGCGCGACTTCTACGAGGACACCGCCCGGATCACCGAACTCGAGGCCCGGCTCCAGGCCCTCGGCGTCCTCGGGCCGCGGGACTCCCGAGAGCCGGAGCCGGGTGAGCAGGCCGGTGCACGGCGACCCGGCGACAGCTGCGTCGAGGTGGGCCCGACGGTGTGATGCACACCACTGTCGAGGGTCCGGGCGACGTGTTCCTGCTCGCCGGCTGGTCTCGACCGGGACCGCAACCCGAGAGCCACCGTGGAGCGTCCCCATGTCATCGTCCATCCCGACCGCCGTCGTCACCGGGGCCGGCCGCGGCTTCGGCCGCGCTGCCGCCGCGGCCCTCGTCGCCGCGGGCACCCGTGTCGTCGGCATCGCCCGCACCGAGCAGGACCTCCGGGACGTCCGGGCCGAGCTCGGCGACGGCTTCATTCCCCTCGCCGCGGACGCCACCGACGAGGAGCTCGCCCGCGCCGTGATCCGCGAGCACCGTCCCGGCCTGCTCGTGCTCAACGCCGGCGCGGTCCCGCACATGGCTCCCGTGCACGAGCAGACCTGGGAGACGTTCAGCCGTCACTGGCACGCCGACACCCGCCACGTCTTCGCCTGGACCCGGGCGGCGCTGCGGGAACCGCTCGCGCCGGGCAGCGTGATCGTGACGATGTCCAGCGGAGCGGCCCTGGGCGGATCGCCCCTCAGTGGCGGGTACGCCAGCGCCAAGGCGGCGATCCGGTACCTGCGCGGGTACGCGGCCCAGGAGTCGGAGCGGGCGGGGCTGGACCTCCGTTTCGTCACGCTGCTCCCGCAGCTGACCCCGGCCGGCGGCGTCGGAGCCGTCGGTGTCGCGGGTTACGCGGCGCGGCAGGGCGTCGACCGTGACACCTTCCTCGAGGGCCTGCAGCCGATCCTCACCGCGGACCAGGTCGCCAAGGCAGTGGTCGAGCTCGCCGGCGACCCCGACGCCGCTCCCGAGTACCTCGTCAGCGGCGCCGGACTGCGCCCGGTCGGCTGAGCGGCGGCCACCGTGCACCTCACCGCACCCCCGGGGGCCGCGATGCCGTCCGACGAGTTCGCCACCGTGGCCGAGCCCTTCCGGCCGGAGCTGCTCGCGCACTGCTACCGCATCCTCGGCTCGATCCACGACGCCGAGGACCTGGTGCAGGAGACCTACCTGCGGGCGTGGCGCTCGTTCGACCGGTTCGAGGGCCGCTCCTCGGTACGACGCTGGCTCTACAAGATCGCCACCATGGCCTGCCTGACGGCCCTGGACACCCGCACCCGGCGCCCGCTCCCGTCGGGGCTGGACGCGCCCTCCGACGACCACCGGGTGTCCCTGGCTCCCGCCGATCCGTCGGTGGCGTGGCTCCAACCGGCGCCGGACGCGTTGTTCGGCGCCGACGACCCGTCGACGATCGTGGCCGGCAGGGCCGGGGTCCGCCTCGCCTTCATCGCCGCACTCCAGCACCTGCCCGCCCGGCAACGGGCCGTGCTGACGTTGCGGGACGTCCTGGCGTTCCGGACGGCCGAGGTCGCCGAGATGCTGGACACGACGACCGCCGCGGTCGACAGCGCGCTGCGCCGCGCACGGTCACGCCTCGCCGAGGCCGGCCCTGTCGAGGACGACCTGGCCGAGCCGGACGACGAGACCCGACGCGTCCTCCTCGACGGCTACGTCGACGCGTTCGTCCGGGCCGACCCCGATGCGCTGGTGCACCTGCTGCGGGCCGACGTCGAGCTGGAGATGCCACCGATCCCGACCTGGTTCACCGGCCGGGACACGGTGATCGCCTTCCTGGCCCGTCGCGTCCTGGGTCGCCCGGGCCGATGGCGGATGGTGCCCACCCGCGCCAACGGCCAGCCCGCCGTCGTCGCCTACCGGCGCACCGCCGACGGCCGGTACGAGGCGCACCGTGTCGAGGTGCTGGAGGTGATCGGCCACCGGATCGCTCGCATCACCGCGTTCCACGACCCCGCCCTCGTGCCCACGTTCGGTCTCGCGCCCGCGCTCACGGCCAGGGGAGGACCACCCGTGACCACCGTCGAGGACGCGCCCACCTCCGGCGCCTGATCAGCACCCGTGCTGCGGGCGACCGCCGTCCTCTGACGAGGACCCGTCCGCCGCAGCGCCGTCGCGCGGGGACGTGCGCTGCTCCTCCGGGGTCGGCTCCGGGATCGACTCCGGGATCGACTCCGGGATCGACTCCGGGATCGACTCCGGGATCGACTCCGGGATCGACTCCGAGGTCGGCTCCGTCGCGGGCTCGTCCGGCGGCCGGTGGTCGAAGGTCAGCATGGTGTCCGTGGACTCGGCCTCGTCCCCCGTCTCGGGCGCATCCGACGACCCGGGGCCGGGCGAGACGGTGGAGTCCCCGGTCGGCTCGGACAACGCCGACCGCTGCGGCGCCGATCCCTCGCCGCGCCGTTCGGTGTCGGGTTCGCTCGACGACGCGGTGGAGCTCGGGCGCGGAGTGCTGGGTCGCCCCGCTCCCGGGTCCTCGGCGCCCGCGGTCCGCGTCGAGGACGGCACGGACGCCGCGCGTCCACGCCCGGCGCTCACGGCCTCCGTGGCGTCGACATCCACGGAGGTGATCCCGGCCGACCGAACCGTCGCCTCCGAGGTCCGCGGTCCGTCGGGGACGGTGTCCTCGGCCGATGGACCAGGGCTCGCGGTCCGGGAGCCCCGGCGGGTGTCCGCGACGGACGAGACCGCAGCACCGTCGTCGAGGAGACGCAGGACCGTCGCCTCCAACGGATCCCCGAAGGCGCTCCGGCCGGCCACCAGGGCTCGGAGCATCTCCTGCGCGGCCGAGAGCTCCTGCGAGGCGCCGCGCAGTACCGGCTCCGAGGTGGGCGCGAGGCGCACCTCGATCATCGCCGCCCGCAGCGTCTCCCGGTGGTGCGCCAGCTCGGCTCCACGCGTGAGCAGCGCGGCCACCGCCCGCGGCGGCGGCCCACTCCTCCGTGCGACCGACGAAGCGTCCCACCGCGAGCGGACGTCGTCGGTCCGGCGGCTCTCGAGCTCGATCGCCGCCAGGACGGGCGCGGCCTCGCGCGTCCAGGCCGAGCTCCGAGCGAGCACGGACGCCGAGCCGTCCACGGGCCCGAGCGACGGCGCAGGTCCGATCGACCGCGCGTGCACCGCCACGGCTCCCCCCGCCAGCGCGCACACCGCGACCGCACCGATCACGACCCGGCGCGATCCCGGACGCGAGCGCGGGTCGCCGCGGCGACCGGATCGGTCGACGCTCTCCGGCAGGTACCCGCGCCACCCCGGCATCTCGTGTCGACCACGGTGAACAGCCATCCCCGTCGGACCTCCCCCGGATCGCACGGCGGGGCCACCATCACCTGTTCGGCCCTGCGAGGGAAGTCCCTGCCGTCAATTCGACGCCCATTTCTTCAGATCACAGATCCATTACGGCAATTGCTGCACGGGCTGACAGGCGTTCGGCTGTGGAGGAACGCGCACCGCCCATTCGGTACTCCGGAGCCTGACGACCTGCAGGTCCCGAGAGACGCGAGGCGGCATACTCGACGGCCGTGCGTCCTCGACCGTGCCCGTGCGGCCTGTCCGCATCCTTCGACGTGTGCTGCGGCCGGTATCTCGGGGACGCCGACGACGTGGCGCCCACGGCGGAGGCCCTCATGCGGTCGCGCTACACGGCCTTCGCGCGTGGCGACGTCGAGCACCTCCTGCGGACCTGGCATCCCTCGACCCGTCCGACGACGCTGACGGTCGATCCCACGATCCGCTGGACGCATCTGGAGGTGCTCGACCGCGTGGGCGGCGGCCTTCTCGACACCGACGGCGTCGTCGAGTTCCGTGCACACCACCGCCAGGGTCAGCGCAGCGGGTTCCTCCACGAACGCAGCCGTTTCGTCCGCGTGGAGGGGCGGTGGCTCTACCGCGACGGGGCCCGGCCCTGACGGGTCACGCGACTCCTGTTCAGGTCGTCGAGGAGCGCACGATCGTCTTGGTGATCCATCGTGCAGCGTGCCGGCAGGGGTCACCGCCAGCCCGTCCACGACGAACTGCACCCCGGCGCCCGGATCGTCGGGATCGACGAACCGGACCTGCAGCGCCCGCGGCAGCGCCACGTCCAGGGCCTGCTCGGCCCGCTCCAGCAGGATCGACACATCCCCGAGCGTGGACCCGTCGACCGTCATCGGCAGCGACGAGGCGGTGAACGCTGCAGGAGATCTCTCCCGACCACCGGTGGCACGGCCCGCCTCGCTCGGTGGGTTCACCTGCTGGCCACCACGGCGGGGCACTCTGCCGCCATGACCGACGAGCCCTTCGCCCTCATCAGCGACCCCGAACCCGACGACGTCCCCGCCGCCGATCTCGGGCAGGGAGCCCCGCGGGAATCGCCCGGCTTCGGGGAGCACGCCGAGCCGGACCTGTTCCCCGCCGTCGACGGGGACGGCGAGACCCTCGAGGAGGAGCTGCGCGACCGCCCCGCTCCCCCGTTCCGCACCCCGCAGCCGGATTCGTCCGACTGACGGCAGATGCCGGTCCCGACCGGGGCGGGCGTCCTGGTGCCGTTCAGGAGTCGCCGGCGCTCCGCCGCGGGGTGGTGTCGCGCCGGGCGCGTGCGACGAGGTCGTCGAGAGGTCCAGGCGCAGCGTGGTCCCGCTCGCCCGCGCGTGCAGGTCCGCCGCCTCGACCAGCCGCTCGAGGCGGTCGGCGACGGCGGGCTCCACGACGCGCCGTCCACCGGGGGCGGTGACGCCGGGAGCGCGCGCACCGGCTCCGGCCAGTGACACCACGACCCGACCCTCGTGCGGGTGCTCGACGCGCTCGACGTGGACCACGACCCGCAGCCTGGCGGCCACGCGACGGACAGGACGGGCAGCCGGCCGCGCCGGGCCGAACCGTCATCCGTTGTTCCCCCGTCGACGCCGACGCGCCATGACCACGCCCGGCGGGCCCACCCGTGTTCACCCACCGTTCGCCCGGCTCAGATCGACGACGGGGAGCGGCGACGCCGAACAGCGTCGCGGCGGCGCGGACGTCGTGCCGGTAACGAGCCGGAGCAGGACGAGTCCGTCGTCCGCGCTGGCCGAGGAGGGCTCGGGGTCAGGAGAGAGTGAGCCAGAATCCCGGGCGGAAGGTGTCCGTGGTGGCGTCCGCCGTTCGTTCCCTGCACGAGGACGCCGACACCCACCGCGGCCCACGACGGGTGAGGCCATGGACCTCGAGACCAACACGGCGCGCCGGGAGGATCTGGGGCGGCGCCTCGACGCCCTGTGACCCGACCGGGACGAACGCTGCCCCGACGCGCACCGTCGACGCCGCCAGGGTTCTCGTCCTGAGCACGGTGGGTGAGCCGGCCGGCGCGCCCAGCCGCGGCCGGCAGACCTGGGAGCATCGGCGCATGCGACGGGGCACGGGCGGGGACCGGTTGACCGCGCTGCCGCCGGCACGCCGCGTGCCGGCCGAGCAGGTGGCCGACGCGCTGGCCGGGACGCCGACGGTCGTGGTGCTCGACGACGACCCCACCGGGACACAGACGGTCCGCGACCTGCCCGTCCTCACGCGCTGGTCCGCCGATGACGTCGACTGGGCGCTCGCGCAGGGGACGCCCGCGTTCTTCGTGCTGACCAACACCCGCAGCCTCGGTCCCGCAGACGCCGCCGCACGGAACCGCGAGGTGGTGCGGACCTGCCTCGGAGCGGCGCGCCGGTGCGGCGTCGAGGTCGTCTTCGCGAGCCGCGGTGACTCGACCCTGCGCGGGCACTTCCCCCTGGAGACCGACGCGATCGCGGAGGAGGCGGGCGCCCCCGACGCCGTGGTCCTCGCGCCCGCCTACACCGACGCCGGGCGGATCACGCTCGACGGCGTCCACTGGCTGCGCGACGGTGACGAGCTCACCCCGGTGGCCGAGAGCGAGTTCGCCGCCGACGCCACCTTCGGCTACCGCGCCTCCCGTCTCGCCGACTGGGTCGCGGAGAAGAGCGGCGGGGCGATCCCGGCCGCCGACGTCGCCGAGGTGGGGATCGAGAGCCTGCGCGCCGGGCCGGTCGTGCTCCCGCGGGGACGGGTGATCGTCCTGGACGCCGTCGTCGACGACGACCTGCGCGCCGCGGTCCTCGCGGTCCTCGCGGCCGAGCGCGAGGGCGCGCGGTTCGTCTACCGGGTCGGCCCGTCGTTCGTGCGCGCCCGTGTCGGTCAGGGCGAGCAGCCGCCGCTCTCCGACCCCGAGCTGGCCGGTGCCGTGGGGACGGGGCACGGTCACATCGGCCATGGTTTGGTGGTGGTCGGCTCCCACGTGGGGCGCACGAGCCGCCAGCTCGACCGGCTGGCCGCGCGTCGGGACCTCGCCCGCGTCGAGATCGACGTCCCGACCGTGCTGGACGGCGGGAGCCGGCACCTCGAGGACACGGTCGCTGCGGTCGAGGCCTCCCTCGGGCAGCGGACCACGGTGCTGAGCACGTCGCGCACCCTGGTCACCGGCCGCGACGAGGCGGAGAGCCTGGAGATCGCGCGCCGGGTGAGCGCCGCCCTGACCGGCGTCACGCGGCGGGTCGTCGCCGGGTACGCCCCGGCGTACGTCCTGGCCAAGGGCGGCATCACCTCGTCGGACGTCGCGACCGAGGCGCTCGCCGCCGACCGGGCCTGGGTGCGGGGTTCGCTGCTGCCCGGGATCGTGTCGCTGTGGGCGCCCACGAGCGGGCCACCGCTGGCCGTGTTCCCCGGCAACGTCGGCGACGACGACGCCGTGGCCGACGTCGTCGACCGCCTGGAGGAGGCCGCATGCGCGTGATCGTCACCGGCGGGGCCGGGTTCCTCGGGACGCTGCTGTGTCGCCGGCTGCTCGCCGGCCCGCTCGAGCTCGGCGGCGCGGCGCCGTCCGACGTCACGCAGCTCACCGTGGTGGACCTCGTCGCGCCTCCCGACGACGACGCCGCCGACCCGCGCGTGCAGCACATCGAGGGCGAGCTGAGCCGGGCCCTCGGCGACGAGGCCGACGAGGTCTTCCACCTCGCCGGCGTCGTCAGCGGTGCCGCCGAGGCCGACTTCGACCTCGGGATGCGCACCAACCTCGACGGCACCCGCGCCGTCCTGGAGTACGCGCGGGGCCACGCCACTCCCCCGGTGCTCGTCTTCACCAGCTCGCTCGCCGTCTTCGGCAGCGACCCGGCGATCGGCCCCGTGGGTGCCGTGGACGACGACACGCTGCCGCGCCCGCAGTCCAGCTACGGCGTCCAGAAGTTCGTCGGCGAGCAGCTCGTCGCCGACTACACCCGCCATGGCTTCGTCCGCGGCCGCTCGGTCCGCCTGATGACGGTCTCGGTGCGGCCCGGGCGTCCCAACGCCGCGGCCTCGAGCTTCCTGTCCGGGATCATCCGCGAGCCGCTGGCCGGCGAGCGCGCGGTGTGCCCGGTGCCCCCGGACCTCCCCGTCGCACTGTCCTCGCCGCACCGCGCGCTCGACGGGATCCTCACGGCCGCCGCGGTCGACGACGCCACCTGGGGCAGCCGCACGGCGATGAACCTGCCCGCGCTCACGACGACCCCGCGCGAGATGACCGCGGCCCTCGACCGCGTCGCCGGGCCCGGCACCAGCGCGCTCGTCGACTGGGTCGAGGACCCGGCCATCGTCGCCATCGTGGGCAGCTGGCCGCCGCGCTTCGCGACCCCACGCGCCCACGCCCTGGGCCTGACCGCCGACACGTCCTTCGACGACGTCGTGCGCGCGTACCGCCACGAGACGAGAGGCTGTGGGCGATGACCGAACTGACGCTGGAACGGTACGGGCAGGAACTCGTGGACCAGACCGCTCAGTTCGCTGCCACCGCGCGTCGCGCCGCGCAGGAGGCACCGGTGCCGACCTGTCCGGAGTGGACCTTGGGCCAGCTCGTCGAGCACCTGGGTCAGACCCAGTACTGGGTCGGCTCGATCGTGGAGGATCGCGTGTCCGACCCCTCCCAGCTGCCCACGTCGGTCGCGGAACTGCCCGCTGATCAGGACGCGTGGACGTCGTGGCTGGCCGAGGCCGCATCGCGGCTGGCGAGGGCCTGCATCGACGCCGGCCCGGACGCGCCGGTGTGGAACCCGGCGGGGGACGATCGGCCAGGAATCGGGTTCTGGCTGCGCCGGGTGCTGTGCGAGACGATCATCCACCGTGCCGACGCGGCCACGGCCGCGGGTGTCGCCTACCAGCTCGACGCCGAGCTCGCCGCTGATGCGATCGCCGACCACCTGGCGATGATGACCTCGCCGGGATGGGCGGCTCAGCGGCCGGACTCCGCCGAGGCGCTCCGCGGCAACGGTCAGACGCTGCACCTGCACGCCGGCGACGAGCCGGGTCTCGGCGACACCGGCGAATGGCTGATCGAACGCGGCGCCGAGGGAGCGACGTGGCGACACGGTCACGCCGATGCCGACGTCACCGTCAGCGGACCGGCGACCTCGTTGCTGCTCGTGCTCACCAGGCGCCGGCCGGTCTCCGTCGGGCTGGACGACAGCCTCCACATCTCTGGCGACCTGGACCTCTTGACCCACTGGGTCGACCACACCGCCCAACAGGCCGGCTGAGTCGAGGAACCCCGACGGACGTGGCCACCGTGCTCGCGTCGCGGTGATGGAGGGCCTCCCCGACGTACCGTGGGCTGGTGTCCACCACGAGCCCGTGCCAGCCGTGCTCGCAGGGGTCGCGACCCTGGCAGGTGGCGCTCTGCGGCACCCGGGCTCGGCTGCACGGTGACGACCCACCTGCTCAGTTCGCCCGCTTCGTGACGGTGGGTGTGATCAGCTCGCTGGTCTACTTCAGCCTGTTCCTGCTGCTGCGACCGATCGGTACCGTGCCGGCCAACGTGACCGGTGCCGTCGTCTCCACCGTCCTCGCCAACGAGTTGCACCGGCGGCTCACCTTCCACGCCGGTCGACGCATCGGCTGGTGGACGGCGCAGTGGGAGGGCGGCGGCCTGGCCGCTGTCGGCCTCGTGGCCACCACGTCCGCCCTCGCCGTGCTCGAGCCCGTCGTCAGCACCGCCTGGTGGGCGCAGGTACTGCTCATCGGCGCGGTGACCGGAGCGGTCGGGACGATGCGATTCGTCTTCCTGCGGCTGTGGGTGTTCGCCCGGCACGAGCGCCGGACCGTGCCGCGACCCGAGCCCGAACCGGCCTGACCACGCCGGCGCCCGGCTCTCGCGCGAGTCCGCGCCCCCCACGAGCTCATCCACGCCGCCGCCGGAGAATCGGGCGGCCGCGGTGACCACCGGTGTCGAAACGCCGCCGTCCCGTTCGACGAGGTGGTGATAGCCCGACCCGCGGAGGGAGCCGACCATGATGACGACGACGCGCGAGCCGCTGCTCAGCCACCGGAACCGAGCCGTTCTGCGGGCGGTGGCCGGCGGGCGCTGCAGGCACACGGGCGAGATCGGGACCCCACTGCTCATCGATGGCGTCTACGTCAGCGACCAGCTCGTCGGTCTCCGGCTGGCAGCCGCCGGTCTGATCGCCGGCGGGTCCGGGCGGGGAGCGACGACGATCACCGAGAGCGGGCGCGCCGCGCTGGCGGCCGCGTAGCTCGCCGTCTTCTGAGATGCCGCGGGCGCACCGGGTCCGACGTCTCGGCCGCGCTCAGGGCAGCACGGCCACGGCGTCGACCTCGACGAGGTAGCCCGCCGCGGCCAACGAGGTGACACCGATCCAGGTGCTCGGCTGCTGGAACGCCACGCCCAGCGTCGCGGCCGCGCGCTCGCGTCCGACGACGAATTGCTCGGCCTTCGCCTCGTCGAGACCGACGACGTAGACGGTGACCTTGGCCAGGTCGGCCGCCGTGGCCCCGACCGCGTCGAGCGCGGCGGCGACGTTGAGGTAGCACCTCTCGGCCTGCGCGGCGACGTCGTCGCGGCCCACGAGTGTCCCCTCGGTGTCCCAGGACACCTGCCCGGCCAGGTACACGGTGCGCGAGCCCTGCGTGACGGCGACCTGGTGGTGGACGTCGACCCGGTTGACCCCCTCGGGATGCACCAGCGTGACGGTCATCGACTTGCTCCTCTCACGACGACGGGGCGCCGGCGTGGTGCCGGCAGCTCGGATGTGCTCCGTGTCCCGGCGGGGCTGTCGGGTGCACGAACTCGACGGAACACCGTGCCGTCGCGGCACGGTCAACCACCCGTGTCGCGCCTCACGCGTCGTGGTGCTCCCCCGGTCTCGGCACGGACTTGAGCGTGCCGCGACGGCACCGTTTCTCCTGGGCCCATGACCCACTCGGCCACCCGGCACGCACCCGTCTCCGTCGATGACCTCTGCGACCCGCCCGAGCGCGTCCGCGCGACGATCTCGCCGGACGGCCGGCGGATCGCGTTCCTCGCGCCGTGGCGCACCCGGCTCCACGTCTGGGTGGCGGAGATCGGCGAGGACGGCGACGTCGACCTCGACCGCATCGACCTCGCCGAGATCGACGTGGCGACAGGTGAGCTCGCCCTGCTCGCCGAGGCCGACGGCGCCCTCCTGGGCTGGATGGTGACGGCCCGCCGCGAGGTGTACGGGCAGGTGATCGCCGACGCCGTGTTCTCCGACGAGGGCCACGTGTTCGTCAACCCGGAGAACCTCGAGACGATGGTCGTGGAGACGGGCCGGTTCCTCGCCGAGCACCTGGGCGGCCGGCCGTGACCGCCACGCTCTACCTCGCCTCGTACGGACTCTCGCTGCTCGGAGCGGGCATGGCGAGCGTCCTGATGCCGCTGCTCGTCCTCGATCGCACCGGCGACGTCCTCGCCGCCGGGGTGCTCGCCACGGTGGCGACGGGGACCGCGGCGCTCGTCGGGATCCTCGGTGGCGTGGTGGTCGACCATCTCGACCGGCGCGTCGTCTCGGCCGCCTCCAGTGCCGCGGCGGCGTTCTCGGTGGCCGCGCTGCCGCTCGTCGACTCCGTCTGGGGGTTGTCCCTGCCGTGGTTCCTGACCTTCGCCGCGCTGGGCGCGGTGCTGCGCGTCCCGGGGACGACCGCCCACGAGGCGCTGCTGCCGGCGATGGCGCGTCTCCAGGGACGCCGGGCCGCGGCGGGACGGCGTCCGGCCCTGGATCGCCTGCTCGGCATCCGGGAGACGCTCGCCACCGTGCTGCTGCTCGTCGGACCCGGGCTCGGGGGGCTGGCGGTGGCGCTGTTCGGGATCACCCCGAAGCTCCTGCTGCTCACCGCCGCCACGAGCCTCGCCGGGGCCGGCCTCACCCTGCTGATCGACTCCCGGGCGGGTCGTGTGAGCCCGCCACGACGCCTCGCCGACGACGAGAGGGGCCCGGTGGTCCGCGCCGCGGCCGAGATCGCGACGGGCTGGCGGTTCCTCGGGCGTCAGCGCGCCGTGCTCGGCGCGACGCTCGTCTCGGCGTCCTTCATCGCGATCATCAGTGCCCTGCAGTCGACGCTCATGCCCGCCTACTTCACGAGCGAGGGCCTGCCCGCGCTGACCGGGCTGACACTGTCCGCGTTCGCCGCGGGCAGCCTCGTCGGCTCCACGCTGTTCGTCACGGTCTCGTCCGTCCGGCGACGCACCTGGTTCGTCGTCGGGATGCTCGGCTCACTCGTGGGGTTCGCGGCGCTGGGCACGCTGGCGTCGCCGTGGGTGGTGCTCGGTGCCGCGGCCCTCGTCGGGCTCACCAACGCCCCCGCCGGCGCAGTGCTGGGGATCCTCACCATCGAGGCCACTCCCGACGTCGCCCGCGGCCGGGTCCTCGGCACCCAGAACGCGATCCTGCTCGGCGCTCCGGCGCTGACCGGCGCTCCGCTGGGTGCGCTCGCCGCCGGTGCGGGGCTGCCCGTCGCCGCCGCGGCCCTCGCGGCCCTCGCCGCCGTGACGGCGGTCGTCGCGCTGTGCGCCCGGGTCTTCCGCGACCTCGGGCCGCCCGACGACGCCGTGCCCTCCCGCCACCCGATCGAGGCCGCGTGACCCGGGCGGTGGAGCCTTCTCCGGCGGCATCGGGCGCGCTCGCCGACGGGCGTGGTGCAGCGCGCGCAACCGGAGGAGGACGTCGAGCTGGGCGGGGCTGTAGACGTCCTTCATCGCCTCCCCCAGCGTCGTGCGGTACTGCTGCGGACCGAGCGGGCTCTGCGTCCCGAGGGAGTCGATGCCGGGGAACCGCTCCTGCAGTCGCAGCAGGTCCTCGGCCATGCGTTCGGCGAGCTCCTGCCGGGTCGGCTCGTCAGCGTCGGGCGCCAGGACGTCGAAGTCGTCATCGCTCGACGCGCGCGCCGCGTCGGTGAACAGCTCGGCGTAGACCGCCCGTTCCTCCTCCCCCAGCAGCCGACCCATCACCGAGGCGATGCTGCGGTCGGCCTCGGTCAACGACGCCCGTGGCACGCCCGCGAACTCGACGGGCAGGTCGGTCGCCAGGCCCTGCTCCAGGATGTCGGCGATCTCGGAGCGCAGCTTCTCGAGCCGCTCGATCTGGGCGACCAGCTCGACGCCGAGCGCGCGCAGCGCCTCCTCGGGGTACTCGTCGCGCTCCCCGAGGTCGGCGATCTGGGCCAGCGAGAAGCCGAGGTCGACCAGCCGCTTGATCCGCAGCAGGCGCATGAGGTGCGCGACGCCGTACAGCTTGTAGCCGTTGGAACGGCGCTCGGGCTCGGGCAGCAGACCGACCTCGTGGTAGTGCCGCACCGAGCGCAGGCTGGTGCCCGCGAGGTCGGCGATCTCCCGGGTGCTCCAGGCCATCCGACCTCCCGCTGGGTTCCGTCGTCGATGTCTACTCCGACCCGGCCACCGGGACCACCTCCTGCGCCACCCGCCACACCGCCACCGCCGTCCGCTCCATCCTGCTCGAGCGGCGGTGACCCCGGTCACCACGACTTGAGCGTGCCGCGACGGCACGGAGTCAGCTGACCGGTGTCCACGACGACCGGGGAGGACCCGATGAGCACGACCGAGCCTCAGCACGACCGCACCGGCCGTGACGCCGAGCCGCCGACGGCTCCCGTCGCCGTCCCCGGGGCCTCGCCCGCCCCGTCCGTCCTCGATCAGGTGGGCGGGGTCTCCGGGTTCGTCTACTCGGCGATCCCGGTGCTCGTCTTCGTCACGGCGAACGTGTTCCTGCCGCTCCCGACGACGATCGGCATCGCGCTCGCGACCGGGCTGGCGCTCACGGTGTTCCGCCTGGTGCGCGGCGAGCGCTTCGCCCTCGCGGTCGGGAGCCTGTTCGGCGTCGCGGTGGCCGCGGCGATCGTGGCCTGGACGGGATCGGCGAAGGACTTCTTCGCGATCGGGATCTGGATCTCGTTCGTGGGCTTCGTCGTGTTCTCCGGCTCGGTGCTCCTCCGCCGCCCCCTGACCGGGACTGCGTGGAGCCTCGCGCACGGACGCCGGTACGACTGGCGGGCCGACCGGCCCTCCTTGCGGGCCCACGACCTCGCCACCCTGGCCACCGCCGCCACCTTCGGTGCCCGCTTCGTCGTCCAGCAGTGGCTCTACCTCGCCGACACCACCACCGCTCTCGGCATCGCGCGGGTCGCGATGGGCACGCCGCTGTCGGTGCTGTCCGCGCTCGTCTTCGTCTGGGCCTACCGGCGCACAACCAAGCGGCTGCTCCCGACCACGTCCCGGGGCACGACGCGCACCCAGGACCACGATGAGGAGCACCGAGATGACTGATCAGGTGAAGGCCGTCGTGCTCACCCGTTTCGGAGGGGCCGATGCTCTCGAGTTGCGCGATGTCTCCGTCCCGCACGTCGGACCCCGCCAGGTCCGGGTGCGCGTCCACGCGACCGCCGTCAACCCGCTCGACGTCCAGATCCGTCGCGGGGACTACGCGGATCAGGTGCCGCTCCCGGCGATCATCGGGCACGACATCTCCGGGGTGATCGAGGAAATCGGATCCCACGTGACCGAGTTCCGCGCCGGCGATGCGGTGTACTACACGCCCCGGATTTTCGGCGGCCCCGGCTCTTACGCCGAGCAGCACGTCGCGGACGTCGAGCTCGTCGCCCGGAAGCCCGAGAACCTCGGTCACCTGGAGGCGGCGAGCCTGACCCTCGTCGGCGGAACGGTCTGGGAGGCCCTGGTGACGCGAGCTCAGCTCACCGTGGGGGAGACGATCCTCGTCCACGGTGGCGCCGGCGGTGTCGGCACGATCGCGATCCAGGTCGCGAGGGCGATCGGCGCACGAGTGATCACCACCGCGAGGGCCGGCGACCACGAGTTCGTGCGCTCTCTCGGAGCGGATGACGCGATCGACTACACGTCGACCGACTACGTCGATGCCGTGGCCGAGCTGACGCGAGGCACGGGGGTCGATGTCGTCCTCGACGCCATCGGTGGCGACACCCTCACGCGGAGCCCGCTGACGCTCGCCGACTTCGGACGCGTCGTCAGCATCGTCGACATCGCGCAGCCGCAGAACCTGATCGAGGCGTGGGGCAGGAACGCCGCCTATCACTTC
>CADCTH010000443.1 GCA_902805495.1 uncultured Actinomycetospora sp. | reverse complement strand
GATCGCCGCGCGCGTCGTGCACCCGCGGGCCATCGCGGTCTTCGACGTGGTCGTCGACAGTGATCAGGGGACGGGGCGCGGCCCCTGGCTGGTCATGGAGTACCTCCCGTCCCGCTCGCTGGCCGCGCTGATCGACGAGCACGGGCCGCTCGAGCCCGCCGAGGCCGCGTGGGTGGGCGCCCAGGTCGCCGACGCGCTGGGCGCCGCGCACGAGGCGGGCATCGTCCACCGCGACATCAAGCCGGGCAACCTGCTGCTCGACGAGCGCGGGCGGCGAGCTGCTTGACGGCGACCGTGCGCCGCAGCCGGCGGTCCCAGGCCGTCCAGACGACGCCCATGGCGCCGGAGCCGATGCACTCACCGATGCGGTAGCGCCCACCGAGCACGGTGCCCACGACCGACGCGTCGACCGGGGTCGGCGGGGCGTCGTGCAGCGTGCTCGGGGCCGGGCCCGGGCTGTGCAGGCGGGAGGTGCGGGGCTGGTGCTCCATGGAGTTTCTGATGCCGTCCTCGGGCGTCGGTGCAGTGCGGTGGTGGGTACCTCGCGCGCCCCCGACGCACGCCGCCGACGTGGCCTCCGTTACAGGGTCGCGATGAGGCGGTCGACCCGCTCGTCGACGGCGCGGAAGGGGTCCTTGCAGAGGACGGTTCGCTGGGCCTGGTCGTTCAGTTTGAGGTGGACCCAATCCACGGTGAAGTCGCGCCCGGCCGCCTGGGCGGCGGCGATGAAGTCGCCGCGCAGCTTGGCGCGGGTGGTCTGCGGCGGGGTGTCCTTGGCCGCCTCGATCTCGCCGTCGTCGGTGACGCGGTCGACCATGTCCTTGCGCTGGAGCAGGTCGAAGATGCCGCGGCCGCGCCGGATGTCGTGGTAGGCGAGGTCGAGCTGGGCCACGCGCGGGCTCGACAGGCCGAGGTCGTGCTTGCTGCGGTAGCGCTGCACCAGGCGGTGCTTGATCGCCCAGTCGATCTCGCGGTCGATCAGCGAGAGGTCCTGGCGCTCGACGGCGTCCAGCGTGCGGCCCCACAGCTCGACGACGCGGTCGGTGATCGGGTCCGACCCGCGGCGCGCGACGTGCTCGACGGCGCGGGCGTGGTACTCGCGCTGGATGTCCAGCGCGCTGGCCTCGCGCCCGCCGGCGAGGCGCACGGGACGGCGCCCGGACAGGTCGTGGCTGATCTCGCGGATGGCGCGGATCGGGTTGTCGAGCGTGAAGTCCCGGAACTGCACGCCCTGCTCGATCATCTCGAGCACGAGGTGGGTGGTGCCCACCTTGAGCAGCGTGGTGACCTCGCTCATGTTCGAGTCGCCGACGATGACGTGCAGGCGGCGGTAGCGCTCGGCGTCGGCGTGGGGCTCGTCGCGGGTGTTGATGATCGGGCGCGACCGGGTGGTGGCGCTCGACACGCCCTCCCAGATGTGCTCCGCGCGCTGCGAGAGGCAGAACACCGCGCCGCGCGGGGTCTGCAGCACCTTGCCCGCGCCCGCGATGAGCTGGCGGGTGACCAGGAACGGCAGCAGCACGTCGGCGATGCGCGAGAACTCGCCCGACCGGCCCACCAGGTAGTTCTCGTGGCAGCCGTAGGAGTTGCCCGCCGAGTCGGTGTTGTTCTTGAACAGGAAGATGTCGCCGCCGATGCCCTC
Source organism: uncultured Actinomycetospora sp. (assembly GCA_902805495.1). Taxonomy (GTDB): domain Bacteria; phylum Actinomycetota; class Actinomycetes; order Mycobacteriales; family Pseudonocardiaceae; genus Actinomycetospora. The sequence goes on along the minus strand of CADCTH010000443.1, from coordinate 2,458 downwards.
GTCGGCGAGGCGGCGCTCGGCGTCGAGCAGCAGGTCCTCGAGGATGCGCTCGCCCGCCTTGTCGTGGGCCACGAGCTGGGTCAGCGAGTCGCACTCGGCGGTGGCGTACTCCGGGTGGCTGCCCACGTCGAGGTAGAGCCGCGACCCGTTGCGGAGGAACACGTTGGACGACCGTCCCCAGGACACGACCCGGCGGAACAGGTAGCGGGCGACCTCGTCGGGCGAGAGGCGTCGCTGGCCGTGGAAGGTGCAGGTGACACCGAACTCGGTCTCGACCCCGTAAATCCTCCGCTGCATCCCTCCACCCTAGGCCAGGGATCCGGCGGATGAGGCCTCTCGCGAGCGGTGGGTCGACGGCCGTCGGGGGCCGATCACTACGGTCGGCGCCGTGGCGCTCCCCGGACACGCACTGGCATCCGATCTCTCGCACGGCGTGCGGAAACGGGTGCGCCAGGGTGCGCGCGGCAGCCGGCGGCGACTGGCCGACGTCAACGAGCAGGACTGCCGCATCACCACGGCCATCGGCAAGCTGCCCTACACGGCCGCCGACCCTGCCCTGGCCGGCCTCACCCGCTCGGCCAACCACAGCAAGCTCTGGTTCGGGGTCGCGGGGGTCCTCGCGGCCGGCAGCCGCCACACCCGGCGCGGCGCGCTGCGGGGGGTGCTCGCCATCGCCGGCGCCAGCCTGCTCGCCAACGGCGTGCTCAAGCCGCTCGTGCCCCGCCGGCGGCCCGCGGCCGAGCTGCTGCCGCAGTACCGCTCGCTCGACTTCCCGCCCACCTCGTCGTCGTTCCCCTCCGGGCACGCGGCGTCGGCGGCCGCGTTCGCCACCGCCGTGGCCATGGAGAGCCCGAAGGCCGCGAGCTGGGTGATCCCCCTCGCCGCGACCGTCGCCTACTCGCGGGTCCACGTCGGCGTGCACTGGACCACCGACGTCGCCGCCGGCGTGGGCCTGGGGACCCTCACCGCCCTGGCCACCCGCCGCTGGCTCCCGGTCCGCGACATCGACGAGGCCGCCGCCCGCCCCGTGTCCGGCGCGCCGCGCCTGCCCGACGGCGAGGGCCTGGCGATCCTGGTCAACACCCGCTCCGGGCGCCCGGGCGTCGACCCCTACCAGGAGCTCGTGTCCGCGCTGCCCCGCGCGCGGGTCGTGCGCCTCGAGGACGGGGCGGATCTCGCCGACACCCTCTCCGGCCTGGCCCGCGAGCCGGGCGTGCGCGCGCTGGGCATCGCCGGCGGCGACGGCTCGGTGGCCGAGGCCGCCCGCGTCGCCGAGGACCTCGACCTGCCGCTGGCCGTGGTGCCGGCCGGGACGCTCAACCACTTCGGCCGCGACGTGGGCGTCTACGACACGCAGGAGGCCGTCGACGCCACCGGCGCCGGGGAGGCGGTGGCCGTCGACCTCGGCGAGCTGCGCGTCCACCCCGACCTCGAGGGCCGCCAGGACCCGAAGCGCGTGGTCTTCGTCAACACCTCGGCCTTCGGCGGCTACCCCGAGATGGTCCGGCTGCGCGAGAAGTGGCAGCCGACGTGGGGCAAGTGGCCGTCCGCGGTGGCCGCGCTGCTGGTGACGCTGGCGCGCAGCCGGCCCGTCCGCGTCCGCCTCAACGGGGACGAGCGGTCGGTGTGGATGCTGTTCGTCGGCAACGGGCCCTACGTGCCGACCGGGATGGTGCCGTCCTACCGGCCCCGCCTGGACACCGGCGTCCTGGAGGTCCGCTACCTGCGCGCCGACCGGCGCCTCGCCCGGACCCGGGCCTTCATCGCCCTGGCCACGGGCGTGCTGGGCCACAACAGGATCTACCAGGAGAGCGCCATGCGGTCGCTGGACATCGAGCTGCTCGACGGACCCGTCGAGGTCGCGGCGGACGGCGAGGTCGTCGCCCGCGGGCGGCGCCGGCGCTACGCCGTCGCCGACCACCCGGTCCCGGTCTACCGGCGCGACGAGGCGCTGTGGCCGCACCGCGCGACCGCCCGTTGACCACCGTGTCCCCCTCGCCCCTCCACTCCCCCACCGGCACCCGCTGGCTGCGCCGCCTGGACCGCACCGCGGATCGCGGCCTGCTGTGGGCCACCGTCGCGGGCGGGCTGTTCGCCTCCGGCCGCGGCTCGCGCCGCCGGGCCGGGGTGCGCGGGGTGATGGCGGCGACGGCCACGTCCGCGATCGCCCACACGCTGGCCAAGCCGCTGCTCCCCCGGGTGCTGCGGCACGTGGCGGAGCAGAGCGGAGCGAGGGTCCCGTGGGGCCGTCGCTTCCCGGCCACGCACGCCGCGTCCTCGGCCGCGTTCGTCACCGCCGCCGCCCTCTAGTCGCCGCTGCTCGGCGTGGCGCTCGTCCCGCTCGCCACCGGGGTGTCCGGCGCGCGGGTGTGGCTGGGCGAGCGCACCGCCGCCGACGTCGTCGCCGGCGCCGCGCTGGGCGTCGGCGTGGCGGTGCTGACCCGGCGGTGGTGGCCCG
>CADCTH010000442.1 GCA_902805495.1 uncultured Actinomycetospora sp. | reverse complement strand
CGGCGCGCCCGGCCTCGGTGCCCGAGCCGGTCGTGCCCGAGGCGCCGGAGCGCCGGCCACGGGGACGGTCGCCCCCGCCGCCGCCGCGGCCACGGCCGCCGCGCGGGTCACGGGTCGCGGCGTCGAGCGCGGCCAGGCGCTCGGACTCGCGCTTGCCGCCGACGACGTCGCCCTTGTAGATCCAGACCTTCACGCCGATGCGGCCGAAGTTGGTCCGGGCCTCGAACAGGCCGTAGTCGATCTCCGCGCGCAGCGTGTGCAGGGGCACCCGGCCCTCGCGGTAGAACTCCGAGCGCGACATCTCCGCACCGCCGAGGCGGCCCGAGCACTGCACCCGGATGCCCTTGACGCCGGGGCTGCGCATGGCCGACTGCATGGCCTTGCGCATGGCGCGGCGGAACGAGACGCGGTTCGAGAGCTGCTCGGCCACGCCCTGCGCGACGAGCTGGGCGTCGGCCTCGGCGCCCTTGACCTCGAGGATGTTGAGCTGGACCTGCTTGCCGGTCAGCTTCTCGAGGTTGCCGCGCAGGCGGTCGGCCTCGGCGCCGCGGCGGCCGATGACGATGCCCGGGCGGGCGGTGTGGATGTCGACGCGCACGCGGTCACGGGTGCGCTCGATCTCGACCTTGGAGATGCCGGCCCGCTCCATGCCCTTGGAGAGCATGCGGCGGATCTTGACGTCCTCGGCCACGTAGTCGGCGTACTGCTTGTCGGCGTACCAGCGCGACTTCCAGTCCGTGGTGATGCCCAGGCGGAAGCCGTGCGGGTTGATCTTCTGGCCCATCAGCGGCCACTCCCCTTCGCGCGCGTGCGGCCACCCTTGCCCTCGGCGACCTCGGTCACCTCGACGAAGATGTGGCTGGTCCGCTTCCGGATGCGGTACGCCCGGCCCTGCGCGCGGGGCTGGAACCGCTTCATGGTGGGACCCTCGTCGACCGTGATCGTCGAGATCACGAGGTTCGTGGGGTCCAGGTCGACGTTGTTCTCGGCGTTGGCCACCGCGCTGGCGACCACCTTCGCCACCGGGCGGGCCGCCTTCAGCTGGGCGAACTCCAGCACCGAGGCGGCCTGGCCGACGGGCATGCCCCGCACCAGGTCCACGACGCGGCGGACCTTCATCGGCGACATGCGCACGTAGCGCGCCCGCGCGACCGCCCCGCGGGGGGCCGCGTCGGTCTCGGCTGCTGCAGCCATATCGGACGTACCTTCCTTGACTCGGGCCATGGGGATCCCGCGCACTCTGTTCCGGCGTCGACTAGCGACGGCGGGAGCGGCGGTCCTCCTTGACGTGCCCGCGGAACGTGCGGGTCGGGGCGAACTCGCCGAGCTTGTGGCCGACCATGGACTCCGAGACGAACACCGGGACGTGCTTGCGCCCGTCGTGGACGGCCAGCGTGTGGCCGATCATGTCCGGGATGATCGTCGACCGTCGGGACCAGGTCCGGATGACGGTCTTGCGGTTGGCCTCGTTGAGCGCGTCCACCTTCTTGAGCAGGTGGTCGTCGACGAACGGGCCCTTCTTGAGACTGCGTGGCATCGCTTCGCTCCCTCCTGCTCTCGTCAGCGCTTCTTGCGGTTCTTGCCGGTACGGCGGCGACGCACGATCATGCGGTCGCTCTCCTTCCGGCCCCGGGTGCGGCCCTCGGGCGTGCCGGCGGGGTTCACCGGGTGGCGGCCACCGGACGTCTTGCCCTCACCACCGCCGTGCGGGTGGTCGACCGGGTTCATGGCCACACCGCGCACCGACGGGCGCTTGCCGCGCCAGCGGTTGCGGCCCGCCTTGCCCCAGTTGATGTTCGAGTGGTCGGAGTTCCCGACCTCGCCGATGGTGGCGCGGCAGCGCACGTCCACGTTGCGGATCTCGCCCTAGGGCAGCCGCAGCTGGGCGTACGGACCGTCCTTGGCCACCAGCTGCACCCGCGCGCCGGCCGACCGGGCCATCTTCGCGCCGCCGCCGGGGCGGAGCTCGATCGCGTGGATCACGGTGCCGGTGGGGATGTTGCGCAGCGGCAGGTTGTTGCCCGGCTTGATGTCGGCCTTGGGGCCGGCCTCGATGGCGTCGCCCTGCCCGAGACGCTCCGGCGCGATGATGTAGCGCTTCTCGCCGTCGACGTAGTGCAGCAGGGCGATGCGGGCGCTGCGGTTGGGGTCGTACTCGATGTGCGCGACCTTGGCCGGCACGCCGTCCTTGTCGTGGCGACGGAAGTCGATGACCCGGTACGCCCGCTTGTGGCCGCCGCCCTGGTGCCGGGTGGTGATGCGCCCGGTGACGTTGCGGCCGCCCTTGCTGTGCAGCGGACGGATCAGCGACTTCTCCGGGTGGTCACGCGTGATCTCGGCGAAGTCCGAGACGCTCGCGCCACGCCGCCCGGCGGTCGTCGGCTTGTACCTGCGGATTCCCATGGTCAGCTCCCTGCCCCGGGGGCGCCGAAGACGTCGATGGTCCGGCTCTCGGGCGTCACCGTCACCACGGCGCGCTTGGTGGCCTTGCGCTTGCCGTAGCCGCGGCGGGAGCGCTTGCGCTTGCCCTCGCGGTTCAGCGTGTTCACGCTGGCCACCTGCACGTCGAAGATCTCCTGGACGGCGATCTTGATCTGCGTCTTGTTCGCGTCCGGGCGCACCAGGAACGTGTACTGGCGCTCCTCGAGGAGCCCGTAGCTCTTCTCGGAGATGACCGGCGCGACGATCACGTCTCGAGGATCGGTGATCACTTCTCGACCTCCTGTCCACCCGCGGTGCGGGCGGCGGTGCCGGGCCGGCTCCGCTCCGCTGCGCGGCTGACGAACGCCTCGAGCGCGGTGGTCGTGAAGACCACGTCGTCGGCGCGCAGGACGTCGTAGGTGTTGAGCTGGTCCGGCGTGAGCCAGTGCACCGCCGGCAGGTTGGCGACGCTGCGCCGGGCCGCCTCGTCCTCGCGGGCGATGACCGCGAGCACCGTGCGGCGCCCGCGCTCGGCGGTCACCACGCCCTCGAGCGCGGTGCGCGCGCCCTTGGTCGAGGGGACGTCGCCGTCGACCAGCGCGGAGAAGACGTGGACGCGCTCGTGACGGGCGCGGTCCGACAGCGCGCCGCGCAGCGCCGCCGCCTTCATCTTCTTCGGGGTCCGCTGGTCGTAGTCCCGCGGCGTCGGGCCGTGCACGGTGCCACCGCCGGTGAACTGCGGTGCGCGCACCGAGCCCTGGCGGGCGCGGCCGGTGCCCTTCTGGCGGTACGGCTTGCGGCCGCCGCCGCGGACCTCGCCGCGCGTCTTGGTGTCGTGCGTGCCCTGGCGGGCCGCCGCGAGCTGCGCGGTGACCACCTGGTGCATCAGCGCGGTGTTGGCCGGCGCGTCGAAGAGCTCGCCGGGGAGCTCCGCGGTGCCGTCCGTGCCGCCGGTCGGCGTGTGCACGGTGACGGTGCGGGTCTCGCCCGTCGCCGTCGCGTGCTGGTCGCGCCGGGCCAGGCGGCGGGCCTCACCGGCGGTGTAGCCGCGCCGGCGGGCCGTGGTGAGGGTGGCCGTCGCGGCACCGGTCGCCGAGCCCGTGGTGGCCTCGGTCTGCTCGGCCGCGTCGGGGCCCTCGGCGTCCTTCGGGCCGGGGGTCTGTCCGTCTGGCGTGCTCACTGCTCACCGCCCTTCGCGGGGTCGGCCTTGCTGGCCGTCGTGACGAGGACCAGGCCGCCGCGCGGGCCGGGGACGGCGCCGCGGATGAGCAGCAGGCCGGCGTCGGCGTCGACGCCGTGCACGGTCAGGTTCTGCGTCGTGGTCTTCACGTGGCCCATGCGGCCCGCCATGCGCGTGCCCTTGAAGACGCGCGCCGGGGTGGCGCAGCCGCCGATGGCGCCCGGCGAGCGGTGCTTGCGCTGGGTGCCGTGGCTGGCGCCGAGGCCGTGGAAGCCGTGGCGCTTCATGACGCCCGCGGTGCCCTTGCCCTTGCTGGTGCCGGAGATGTCGACCACCGCGCCGGCGGAGAACACCTCGGCGGTGACCTCCTGGCCGATCTCGTAGTCACTCGCGTCGCTGGTGCGCAGCTCGGCGAGGTGACGGCGGGGGGTCACGCCGGCCTTGGAGAAGTGGCCGGTCTCGGGCTTGTTCACCTTGCGCGGGTCGATGGCGCCGTAGGCGATCTGGACGGCGTTGTAGCCGTCCACCGAGGGCGTCCGGACCTGCGTCACGACGCAGGGCCCGGCCTTCACCACGGTCACCGGGACGATGCGGTTCGCCTCGTCGAACACCTGGGTCATGCCGACCTTGGTGCCGAGGACGCCGCTCATCTTCCGCTCCGGCCGCGCCGGGGAGGTGTTGGCTCCAGTCGCTGTAGTCACTGCCGACCTCACTGGATGTTCACGTCGACGCTCGCCGGCAGGTCGATGCGCATGAGCGCGTCCACCGTCTTCGGCGTCGGGTCGACGATGTCGATCAGTCGCTTGTGCGTGCGCATCTCGAAGTGCTCGCGCGAGTCCTTGTACTTGTGCGGCGAGCGGATGACGCAGTAGATGTTCTTCTCGGTCGGCAGCGGCACGGGCCCGACCACCGAGGCGCCGGTGCGCGTCACGGTCTCGACGATCTTCCGAGCCGACGCGTCGATCGCTTCGTGGTCGTAGGCCTTGAGCCGGATGCGGATCTTCTGTCCCGCCATGGTGGCTTCGCCGTTCCTCTTCTCGTCCCGACGGGGGGATGAATCCCCGGCGGCTGGCCAGTGGTGCCGATGGTCCGGCCCCGGTCCGCCCGAGCAGGACCGTCTCCGGTCCACGCGGTCGGGCGTGTCGAGGCCGTCGGCAGGCTCCGCCTCGTGCTCTCGCACTGTGCGGCCCCGCGGACCCCGCGCTGTTCAACGTGTGTCCGTCCCGCTGCCCCTCGGGGGAGGACCGGCGGCACGGTGGGCTCCGGCTCGTGGCCGGCGCCCGGGTCCACGGTGTGGCTCTCGGACCCCTACCCACAGCAGGGCGGCCGGCTCGATACCGCATGAGCCGGCCGCCCCGTGCGAGCTAGATGTCCAGTGTCGCACGACCGGATCGGCCGCCCGACACCGGGGGTGCGCAGGAGCAGCAGCTCCTGCGCCTCCCGACTACTTCTGAATCTTCGTGACCTGACCGGCGCCGACCGTCCGGCCACCCTCACGGATGGCGAACCGGAGGCCCTCCTCCATGGCGATCGGCTGGATCAGCTCGACGGACATCTCGGTGTTGTCACCGGGCATGACCATCTCCGTGCCCTCCGGCAGCGTCACCACGCCGGTGACGTCGGTGGTCCGGAAGTAGAACTGCGGGCGGTAGTTGTTGAAGAACGGCGTGTGCCGTCCGCCCTCGTCCTTGCCCAGGATGTAGACCTGGCCCTCGAACTCGGTGTGCGGGGTGATCGAGCCCGGCTTGCCGATGACCATGCCGCGCTCGACGTCCTCGCGCTTGATGCCGCGCAGGAGCAGGCCGACGTTGTCGCCGGCGCGCCCCTCGTCGAGGAGCTTGCGGAACATCTCGATGCCCGTGGTGGTGGTCTTCGTCGACTTCGCGCGGATGCCGATGATCTCCACCTCCTCGTTCACCTTGACGATGCCGCGCTCCACGCGACCGGTCACGACGGTGCCGCGGCCGG
>CADCTH010000441.1 GCA_902805495.1 uncultured Actinomycetospora sp. | reverse complement strand
TCGCCGACCCGGAGCTCTCGCACCCCTTCACCGGCCCGGACCAGCACCCCCGGCACGTCGAGCGGCTGGCGGCGTACTGGGCCGAGGTCATGGGCGGGCCCGCGCACTTCTCGCGGGAATGCACCGACCAGTCCGCCGTGCTCCGGCTTCACAGCGGCAACGGCGAGATCGACGACCTCGGGCGCCGCTTCCTCGCCTGTTTCCTGCTCGCGCTGGACGACGCCGGGGTGCCGGACGACCCCGAGCTGCGCGGGTGCCTGCACGCCTACATGGCGTGGGCGGTGGGCGAGGTGCTCGTGGTCTCGCTCGTCAACGCCGACGACGTCCCCGACGGCGCCGCGGTCCCGCGGTGGACCTGGGACGGGCTCGCGGGCTGACCGCGGTCAGCCGCTCGCGGTCTGCCAGAGCCCGATCACGTTGCCCTCGGTGTCGCGGAAGTAGGCGGCGAAGCCCATGTCGCCGACGGGCTGGCGCGGCGAGAGCACCGTGCCGCCGTACGACGCGACGTGCTCGAGGGTCTCGTCGATGTCGCCGACGTCGACGACGAGCACCGGGCTGCGCGGCTCGTCGTCGCCCCGGCGGAACATCCCGCCGTTGATGAACCCGGGTTCGCTGGGCATGCCGTCCTCGCCGGCCGGGCCGCTCAGCGCGATCGTGTAGTCCATCTCCGGCATCTCCTGGAGCGTCCACCGGAACACCGCCCCGTAGAACGCCCGTGCGCGGTCACCGTCGTCGAACGGGACCTCGAAGTGGACCACCCGACCGCTCATGAGCGGCTCCTCCCACCGTGGCTCAGCGTGCTCAGCCCAGACAGCGTGGACCGAGAAGGGCCTTCAGGTCACCCATGAGGGCGCCGGAGTTCTGGACCTTCAGCCCGTCGTCGAGACGCAGCACGTGGCTGGCCCCGTTGGCGGCCATCAGTGTCAGGTGGACCTCGCTCGGGCCCGGGTGGGCGACGAGGACCTCCTTGAGCTTGCCCACCCGCTCGGGCGTGCAGCGCGCGCTCTCGAGGACGACCTTGACCGGGGCGCCGCCGACGCCCCCGGACAGGTCGGGCACGGCGAGGTCCTCGACGAACAGGCTGACCCGGTCGTCCCGCTTGTTGACCTTGCCCTTGACCAGCACGATCGCGTCCTCGGCGACGTCGATCGACACCGCGGCGTAGGTGCGCGGGAAGAACAGCACCTCGATGCCGCCGGCGAGGTCCTCGATCTGGGCCGACGCCCAGGGCTCGCCCTTCTTGTTCACCCGGCGCGTGACGGTGGCGAGGATGCCGCCGACGGTGACCGTCGTGCCCTCGGCCACGTCGCCCTCGAGGATCTTCGTGATCGCGGTGTCGGCGCGGCTGGCGAGCACCTGCTCGAGGCCGTTGAGCGGGTGGCCCGAGACGTAGAGGCCGAGCATCTCGCGCTCGAGGGCGAGGCGGTGCTTGGGCTCCCACTCCCCCTCGGGCACCTTGACGTCGAACATCCCCGTGGTGTCGGCCGCCCCGGCGTCGGCGTCGTCGAAGCTGCCGAAGAGGTCGAACTGCCCGTCGGCCTCGGCCTTCTTCGTGGTCATCACCGCGTCGACGGCCTCGGCGTGCACCAGCGCCAGGCCCTTGCGGGGGTGGCCCAGCGAGTCGAACGCGCCGGCCTTGATCAGCGACTCGACCGTCTTCTTGTTGCAGACCTGCTGCGGGACCTTGCGCAGGAAGTCGGAGAAGTCGGAGAAGTTCCCCTTCTCGCGGCGGGCCTCGACGATCGCGTCGACGACGTTGGTGCCGACGTTGCGGATGGCGCCGAGGCCGAAGCGGATGTCGTTCCCGACCGGGGCGAAGTCGCGCACCGAGTCGTTGACGTCGGGCGGCAGCACCGTGATGCCCATCTTGCGGCACTCGGCGAGGTAGACCGCCGCCTTGTCCTTGTCGTCGCGCACGCTGGTGAGCAGCGCGGCCATGTACTCGGCGGGGTAGTTGGCCTTGAGGTACGCCGTCCAGTACGAGACCAGCCCGTAGCCCGCGGTGTGCGCGCGGTTGAAGGCGTAGTCGGAGAACGGGACGAGGATGTCCCACAGGGTCTTGATGGAGTCCTGCGAGTAGCCGTTGGCCTTCATGCCCTCGGAGAAGGGCACGAACTCCTTGTCGAGGATCTCGCGCTTCTTCTTGCCCATCGCGCGGCGCAGCAGGTCGGCGGTGCCCAGCGAGTAGCCCGCGAGCTGCTGGGCGATCGCCATGACCTGCTCCTGGTAGACGATCAGACCGAACGTCTCGCCCAGGATCTCCGAGAGCGGCTCCGCCAGCTCCGGGTGGATGTGCTTGATCTCCTGCCGGCCGTTCTTGCGGTCGGCGTAGTCGTTGTGCGCGTTCGCGCCCATCGGGCCGGGCCGGTAGAGCGCGAGGACCGCGGAGATGTCCTCGAACGTCGTGGGCACCATGCGGCGCAGCAGGTCGCGCATGGGGCCGCCGTCGAGCTGGAACACCCCCAGGGTGTCGCCGCGGGCCAGCAGCTCGTAGGCCGCGGTGTCGTCGAGGCCGAGGTTGTCGATGTCGAGCGGCGGCTTGCCGTTGAGGACGATGTTGGCCAGCGCGTCGTCGATGACCGTGAGGTTGCGCAGGCCCAGGAAGTCCATCTTCAGCAGCCCGAGCGTCTCGCAGACGCCCATGTCGAACTGCGTGATGATCGCGCCGTCGGCCTCGCGGCGCTGGATCGGGATGACGTCGATCAGGGGCGTCGACGACATGATCACGCCCGCCGCGTGGACGCCCCACTGGCGCTTGAGGCCCTCGAGGTCGCGCGCGGTGTCGACGATCTCCTTGACCTGCGGGTCGACCTCGTACAGCGCGCGGACCTCGGTGGCCTCGGAGTAGCGCTTGTGGCCCGGGTCGAAGATCCCCGCGAGCGGGATGTCCTTGCCCATGACCGCGGGCGGCATGGCCTTGGTGATGCGGTCGGCGACGGCGTAGCCGGGCTGGCCGTAGAGCACGCGCGCCGAGTCCTTGATCGCGGCCTTCGCCTTGATCGTGGAGTAGGTGATGATCTGGGCGATCCGGTCCTCGCCGTACTTCTCGGTGACGTAGCGGATCACCTCGCCGCGCCGGCGCTCGTCGAAGTCCATGTCGATGTCGGGCATCGAGATGCGCTCGGGGTTGAGGAACCGCTCGAAGATCAGCTTGTGCTCGATCGGGTCGAGGTCGGTGATCCCCAGGGCGTAGGCGAC
>CADCTH010000440.1 GCA_902805495.1 uncultured Actinomycetospora sp. | reverse complement strand
GCCGCGCAAAGTCGACCAGCCGGGCGCGGCGAAGCCCTCGACGGCCGGACCGAGGGCGTCACGGGCCCGCACCCCCGCGGCCAGGGGCAGCCCGGCCTCGTGGGCGGGCAGCCGGCGGTAGGGGCGGCCGTCGAGCAGCGCCACGCGCGTGCCGTGCAGCAGCGCCACGTCGCCGGCACGGCGTCGCGCGGCCGCCCAGGCCGCCACCTCGGGGTGGGGCTGCGGGCCGATCAGCAGCGTCAGCGGCACGCGGCGCGCGTCGAGGGCGTCGGCCAGCGCGACGGCGGCGTCGAGTGGCGCGCCGGGCGCGATCCCGGACACGGAGACCAGCAGGCGCGGGGTCGTCTCGTCCACGTCCCCCATGAGGCCAGTCGGAGGTGCCGTCCGCGAGACCGGGGGGTGAACACCGCGGCTCGCTCGGACGTCGGTGTCCTCGCAGCTCAGGGGCGGATCACACCGCGGGCGGCCACGGCGCGCCGGTCAGCCGGGTGTAGGCCTCGACGTAACGGGCCCGGGTGGCCTCGACCACGTCGTCGGGCAGCGGGGGCGGCGGCTCACCGGAGTGGCGGTCCCACCCCGAGGCGGGCGAGGTGAGCCAGTCGCGGACGTACTGCTTGTCGAAGCTCGGCTGGACCGTGCCCGGCGCGTAGCCCTCCGCGGGCCAGAACCGCGACGAGTCCGGCGTCAGCACCTCGTCGCCGAGCACCAGCGTGCCCTCGGGCGTCAGGCCGAACTCGAGCTTGGTGTCGGCGAGGATCAGGCCGCGCGAGGCCGCGTACGCCGACCCGCGGGCGTAGACCGCGAGGGTCTGGTCGCGCAGCGCGCCCGCCAGGTCCTCGCCGACGGCCTCGGCGACGACCTCGAAGCTGACGTTCTCGTCGTGCTCGCCCTGCGCGGCCTTCGTCGCGGGCGTGAAGATCGGGGCCGGCAGCATGCTCGCCTCGACCAGGCCCTCGGGCAGCGGGACGCCGCACACCGCGCCGTAGCGCTGGTAGTCGGCGGTGCCCGAGCCGGCGAGGTAGCCCCGCGCGACGCACTCCACCGGGATCATGCGCAGCCGGCGCACGAGCAGCGCCCGGCCCCGGACCTCCTCGGGGATGCGCTCGTCGCGCGACGCGATCAGGTGGTGCGCCAGGGGCGGCGTCGCCACGTCCGCGCCGCCGAGCAGCCCGAACCAGAACACGCTCATCGCCGTGAGCACCCGTCCCTTGTCCGGGATCGGGGTCTCGAGCACGTGGTCGTAGGCCGAGATGCGGTCGGACGCGACGAGCAGCAGCGTCTGGTCGTCGACCTCGTAGAGGTCACGCACCTTCCCCGACGCGAGGTGCCGGTACGAGCTGAGCGCGACCACGGGCGGGGAGGCTAGAGGATCGGCGCCGGGCTGTACTCCGCCGCTCCGGGGCGGGCCGCGACGAGGGCGTCGACGCGGCGGGTGATCTCGGCGATCTGCGCGCCGGCGGCGCCGACGAAGGCCGTCGGGTCGCCGACGGCGGCGTCGAGGTCGGCGGCGGAGAGCCCGAGGCGGGCGTCCGCGCCGAGGCGGGCGAGCAGGTCGTTGCCCTCGGCGCCCTTCTCGCGCATGTCCAGCGCCACCGCGCGGGCGTGCTCGGAGATGATCTCGTGCCCGGTCTCGCGGCCGACGCCGGCGCGCACGGCGCCCATGAGCACGGCCGTGGTCGCGAGGAACGGCAGGTAGCGGTCGAGCTCGCGGGCGATCACCGCCGGGTAGGCGCCGAACTCGTCGAGCACGGTGAGGAAGGTCTCGAGCAGCCCGTCGATCGCGAAGAAGGCGTCGGGCAGGGCGACGCGGCGCACGACGGAGTCGGAGACGTCGCCCTCGTTCCACTGGGCGCCGGCGAGCTCGGCGACCATCGCCGCGTTGCCCCGCAGCACCACCGCGAGCCCGTTGACCCGCTCGCAGGACCGGGTGTTCATCTTGTGCGGCATCGCGCTGGAGCCGACCTGCCCGGCGCGGAAGCCCTCGGTGACCAGCTCCTGGCCGGCCATGAGCCGGATGGTGGTGGCCAGCGACGACGGCCCGGCGGCGAGCTGCACGAGCGCGGAGAGCACGTCGTGGTCCAGCGAGCGGGGGTAGACCTGCCCGACGCTGGTGAGCACCTCGCCGAAGCCCAGGTGCGCGGCGACCCGGCGCTCCAGCTCCGCGAGCTTGTCGGCGTCCCCGCCGAGCAGCCCGAGCATGTCCTGCGCCGTGCCGACCGGCCCCTTGATGCCGCGCAACGGGTAGCGCTCGATCAGCTCGACGAGCCGCCGGTGGGCCACGAGGCTCTCGTCGGCGGCGGTGGCGAAGCGCTTGCCCAGCGTCGTGGCCTGCGCGGCGACGTTGTGGCTGCGCCCGGCCATGACGAGCTCGCCGTACTCGCCGGCGCGGCGGGCCAGCCGGGCGAGCACGGCGACGGTCTTGTCGGCGACGAGGCGCAGCGAGTCGCGGATCTGCAGCTGCTCGACGTTCTCGGTGAGGTCGCGGCTGGTCATGCCCTTGTGGGCGTGCTGGTGGCCGGCGAGCGCGTCGAACTCCTCGATGCGCGCCTTGACGTCGTGGCGGGTGACGCGCTCGCGGGCGGCGATCGACGCCAGGTCGACGTCGTCGACCACCGCGCGGTAGTCCTCGATGACGCCGTCGGGCACGTCGACGCCGAGCTCCCGCTGCGCGGCGAGCACGGCGATCCAGAGCCCGCGCTCCAGGGCGACCTTGCGCTCCGGCGACCACAGCGCGGTCAGCTGCGGGGAGGCGTACCGGGCGGCGAGCACGTTCGGGACCATCGCGGCACTCACCCGGGCGAGCCTACGGGCACCCCCGGGAGCAGGGACGCAGCCGAGGACGGCACCCGCGGGCGGGCCGACTACCGTTTCTGCACCGACGGGAGGAGGGAGTGCGCGATGGAGCCGGTCGATCCGGACACGTCCGCGCCGCTGCGCGTCCTCCTCGTCGAGGACGACGACGCCGACGCCCTCCTCGTCACCGAGCACTTCTCCGACGCCGCCCTGGCCGTCGACCTGCAGCGGGCGCGCTCGCTGGGCGAGGCCGAGCGCTCGCTGGCCGATGGCGACGTCCCCGACTGCGTGCTGCTCGACCTCGCGCTGCCCGACGCGCACGACTTCGAGGGCCTGCGCCGGCTGCTGGCCACGGAGGGCCCCGCCGTGCTCGTGCTCACCGGCCGGCGCGACGAGCAGCTCGGCGCCGACGCGGTGAGCGCCGGCGCGCAGGACTACCTGGTCAAGGACGCCGTCGACGGGCCGACGCTGGCGCGCGCGGTGCGCTACGCCGTCGAGCGCCGCCGCGCGGACCGGGTCCGCCGGGCGCTGCGCGACGCGCACCTGCGCGCCGACGAGAACGCCCGCCTCGAGCGCGGCCTGCTGCCGACGCCGCTGCTCACCGACCCCGACCTGCACATCATCGCCCGCTACGAGCCGGGCACCGAGCAGACGCTGCTCGGGGGCGACTTCTACGACGTCGTCGAGGGCACCGACGGCTCGCTGCACGTGGTCATCGGCGACGTCTGCGGGCACGGCCCGGACGAGGCCGCGCTCGGGGTGAGCCTGCGCATCGCCTGGCGGACGCTGGTGCTCAGCGGCATCGACCCCGACCGGGTGCTGCCGACGATGCACCAGCTGCTGGTGCACGAGCGCAGCAACCCCGCCCTGTTCACCACCCTCGCGACGGCCACCGTCGACCCCACGCGCTCCCGGATGACGCTGCGCCTGGCGGGCCACCCGCCGCCCGCGCTGGTCGGCGAGGGCGAGGACTCGCGGATCCTGTCCGACGCGCGGCTCGGCATGCCGCTGGGTGTCGGGACCGGCAGCACCTGGGCGCCGCTCGACGTGGAGCTCCCGCCCAAGTGGACGTTGCTGCTCTACACCGACGGGCTCATCGAGGGCCGCCAGCCGTCCGGCGACGTGCTGTGGACCGACGGGCTGATGGAGCTGCTGCGGGAGGTCACGGGCGCCCCGGAGCCGTGGCGCGACGACCCGGCGGCGATGCTGGACGGCGTGATGGAACGGGTGCGGTCGCTCTCGACGGCGCAGACCGACGACGTGGCCGCCGTGCTGCTGGTGTGCGACCGGTGAGCGCGCCGACCGTCACTCCGCCCGCACCGGCGGACGGCGCACCGCGTCCGGACGACCCCTCCGACTCGCTGCCCCACCCCCGGCGCCGACGGCGCGAGGGCCTGAGTCGCTGGTCGCTGTCGCGCATCCTCGTCGTCACCGGCACCGCGCTGGCGGTGCTGCTCGTGATCGCGGCCGTCGTCGGGATCGTCGGCCTCGCGACGCTCGACCGGCACCGCACCGAGCTGGTGGACCGCCTCGACCCCGCCCTGCTCGCCGCCCAGCAGCTCGACGCGGCCACGGTCGACCAGGAGACCGGGGTGCGGGGCTACGCGCTCGTCCCGCGCCCGGGCCTCCTCGAGCCCTACCAGCGGGGACGCGCCGACGAGGCCCGGCTGGTCGGGGAGCTGCGGACCCTGCTGGCGGGCCGGCCGGACGCCCTCGCCGAGCTGGACGCGGTGGAGGACGCCGCCGAGGGGTGGCGCGCAGGCTACGCCGAGCCGACGCTGGCCGCGGCGAGCCGGGGCGCGCCCGGACCGCCGCTGGAGGCCGGCGAGGCCGACTTCGACCGCGTCCGCGACACCGTCGAGGCCCAGCGCTCCCGCCTGCTCGTGCTGCGCGACGACGCCCGCGACGCGCTGGAGGGCGCCGCGGACACGCTCTACCTCGTCGGCGCCGCCACCCTCGTGCTGCTCGCGCTCGGCGTCGCCGCGCTGCTCGCGTGGCTGCGCCGGGTGGTGGTCGTGCCGACCCACCGGCTGGCGCACGAGGTCCGCCAGGTGGTCGACGGCGACCTCGAGCACGGCCTCGCCACGTCCGGCCCGAAGGAGATCACCGAGCTCGCCGAGGACGTCGAGGCGATGCGCGTGCTCATCGTGCGCGAGCTCGCCGACTCGGAGCGGTCCCGCCGGGAGCTCGCTCGCTCGAACTCCGACCTCGAGCAGTTCGCCTACGTCGCGTCGCACGACCTGCAGGAGCCGTTGCGCAAGGTCGCGAGCTTCTGCCAGCTGCTGCAGCGCCGCTACGCCGGCCAGCTCGACGAGCGCGCCGACCAGTACATCGAGTTCGCCACCGACGGCGCCAAGCGCATGCAGGGCCTCATCAACGACCTGCTCGCCTTCTCCCGCGTCGGGCGCCAGGGCGATCCCGTGGAGCCGGTGGACCTGAACACGCTGGTGGACCGGGCCGTGCAGAACGTCGCCGGGGCGCTCGAGGAGAGCGGGGGCACCGTCACCCGCGGCGAGCTGCCCACCGTGCTCGGCGCGCCGGCCCTGCTCACCACGGTGTTCCAGAACCTGCTCGGCAACTCCCTGAAGTTCCGCGGCGACGAGGCACCTCGCGTGCGCGTCGAGGCCGAGCGCGTCACCGACCCGAAGCGCGACCGGTGGCTGCTGCGCTTCACCGACAACGGCATCGGGATCGACGCCGAGTACGCGGAACGCATCTTCGTGATCTTCCAGCGGCTGCACGCCAAGAGCGACTACCCGGGCACCGGCATCGGGCTGGCGATGTGTCGCAAGATCGTCGAGCGCCACGAGGGCGAGATGTGGCTCGAGCCCCGTCCCGGCCCGGGTACCACCTTCGTCGTGGCGCTGCCCGTCCTGCCCGGGACCCCCGCCGACACCCCTGACGACGCCGATCCCGACCGTGCCCCGGAGGCCGCCCCGTGACCGATCCCGCCGACGAGATCCACGTCCTGCTCGTCGAGGACGACCCCGGCGACGTCCTCATGACGCAGGAGGCCTTCGAGCACCACAAGCTGCGCAACCAGCTGCACGTGGTGGCCGACGGCGTCGAGGCGCTGTCGTTCCTGCGCGCCGAGGGCGAGTACGCCGACGCGCCGCGTCCCGGGCTGATCCTGCTGGACCTCAACCTGCCCCGGAAGGACGGGCGCCAGGTGCTGGAGGAGGTCAAGAACGACGAGTCGCTGCGCAGCATCCCGATCGTCGTGCTGACCACCTCGCAGGCCGAGGAGGACATCCTGCGCAGCTACAACCTGCACGCCAACGCCTACGTCGCCAAGCCGGTGGACTTCGAGCGGTTCATCGAGGTCATCCGGCAGATCGACGACTTCTTCGTGACGGTGGTGAAGCTCCCCCGGTGACGCTCGACCTGCGCTCGGACACCGTGACGCGCCCGTCGCCCGCGATGCGCGAGGCGATGGCCGCCGCCGAGGTCGGCGACGACGTCCTCGACGGCGACCCGACCCTCGCCGCGCTGCAGGCCCGCGTCGCCGACCTGCTCGGCGTCGAGGCCGCGCTGTGGACGCCGACGGGGTGCATGGCCAACACCATCGCGCTGATGCACCACCTGACACGCGGTGACAGGTTCCTCGCGCCCGCGCACGCCCACGTGCTCGAGGCCGAGCTGGGGACCTCGGCGTGGCTGGCGGGCGGGCTGCCCGTGGCGCTGGAGCACGACGCCGGCCCGGGCCGTCCCACGCCCGCCGCCGTCTCCGCGGCCGCCGCGCCCGCCGGCCCGTACTTCGCGCTGCGGACCACGCTGCTGTGCCTGGAGAACACCCACAACGGCGACGGCGGGGCGGTCACGCCGGTCGACGAGCACCGGGAGCTGGTCGCGGCGGCCCGCGACGCGGGCCTGGCCGTGCACCTCGACGGCGCCCGGATCTGGCACGCCGCCGCGGCCCTCGACGTCCCGCCGTCGGCGCTGACGGCGGGCGTGGACACGGTCAGCGTGTGCCTGTCGAAGGGCCTCGGTGCGCCGATGGGCTCGCTGGTCGCGGGGTCCGCCGCCTTCGTCGACGAGGCCTGGCGGCTGCGCAAGATGCTCGGCGGGGGCGTGCGCCAGGGCGGTGTCGTCGGCGCCGCGGGCCTCGTCGCGCTCGACCAGCGCGACGACCTCGCCGGCGACCACGCCCGCGCCGCCCGGCTCGCCGAGGGCCTGCGGGCGCTGGGCTGGCCCGTGATCAACCCGGACACCAACATCGTCCTCGTCCCGACCCCCGAGCCGGCGGCGCTGGTCGCGGCCCTGCTCGCCCAGGGCGTACGGGCGGTGCCGTTCGGGCCCGGCGTGCGGTTCGTGACCCACCGCGACGTCGCCGACGACGACCTCGACGCGGTGCTCGAGCGCGCCGCGGCGGTGCCGGCGCCCTCCTAGCGGGAGGCCTGCTCCCGGCCCTCCACCTCGTCGAGCCGGGCGCGCAGGGCGCGGATCTCGGCGAGCAGTTCACCCACCTCGTTCGCCCCGTTGCCCGCCGCCGCGGGGACACCCGGGCCGATCCCCGCACCCGGCGGCTCGGGCGGGTCGACGGCGCCGGCGGCCGGTTCCGGGGACGGGCCGCGGACGGCGTCGGCCGGGTCGCGGGCGCCGACCTGCTCGAGGAACCACGTCGCGATCGCCGCGGTCACCGTGCCCAGCACGGCGATGCCGGCGAGCATGAGGCCCGCGGCGAGCAGCCGGCCCTCGACGGTGACCGGGGAGAGGTCGCCGTAGCCGACCGTGGTGATCGTCGTCAGCACCCACCACAGCGCGTCCCCGAAGGTCAGGATCGACGCGTCGGGCGCGTCCCGCTCGGCCTCGAAGACGCCCAGCGCCGCCACCACGCTCAGCAGGGACACCGAGACGATGAGGTAGCTGCCGACGCGGCCGCGGAAGTCGTCGCGCAGGACCCGGCCCAGCGTCGAGATCGCGGCGACGAGGCGCAGCAGGCGCAGGAAGCGGAAGAACGGGGCGGCGACGATCAGCAGGTCCAGGGGGTGGCGGTAGACGAACCGCCACGTCCGGTTCGCGAGCACGAGGCGGACGAGGTAGTCGACGACGAACAGCGCCCACACCGCCCAGAGCGCGGCGTCGAGCCGCCACCACCACGGGTCCGGGCGGCGGGTCGCCAGCACCTGCACCGCGTAGATCACCAGGTAGAACACCGCGAGCCCGGTGAGCGGGTAGTCGGTGCGACGCTCCCACGCCTCGAGGCGGGGCTCGTCGGTCTCCGGGGGCATGGCGGGACCCTAGAGCCGCGGGCCGCTGCGCGGCAGCCAGTGTTCGAGGCGGTCGAGGGCCTCGCGCACGTCCTCGGTGGCGCCGGCGAACGACAGGCGGATCCAGGTGTGGCCGTCGACCGGGTCGAAGTCGATGCCCGGGGCGACCGCGACGCCGGTCTCGGCCAGCACCCGCTGCCCGAAGGCCAGCGTGTCGTCGGTGAGGTGGGCGACGTCGGCGTAGACGTAGAACGCGCCGTCGGCCGGCGCGAGCCGCGTGAGCCCGAGCCGCGGGAGGCCGTCGAGCAGCAGCCGGCGGTTGAGGGCGTAGCGCTCGACGTGGCCGTCGGCCTCGGCGACCGAGGCGTCGGTGAACGCCCCGAGCGCGGCGTACTGCGCGGGCACCGGCGGGCAGACCGTGAAGTTGCCCGCGATGACGTCGACGGCCCGGCGCAGCCGCTCGGGCACGAGCAGCCAGCCCAGCCGCCAACCGGTCATCGACCAGTACTTCGAGAACGACGTGACGACGATGGCCTCGTGCGAGGTGCTCCAGGCGCTCGCGGTCGCCGGCGCTGATCCCCCGGCTCCGTACTCGATGCCGTGGTAGATCTCGTCGCTGATCAGCTGGACGCCGTGCTCGTCGCACCAGCGCGCCAGCGCGGCCAGCTCGCCGGGCTCGATGACGCTGCCGGTGGGGTTGGCGGGGCTCGCGACGACGATGCCCTTCGGCGGGCGGTCCAGCGCCTCGAGCATGGCGACGGTCGGCTGGAACCGCGTCTCCTCCCCGCACGGCAGCTCGACGACCTCGCACCCCAGCGCGGCGAGGATGTTGCGGTAGCAGGGGTAGCCGGGGCGGGCGAGCACGACGGTGTCGCCGGCGTCGAACGCGGCGAGGAACGCGAGCAGGAAGCCGCCCGAGCCGCCGGTGGTGACCACGACGTCCTCGGCGCGCACGGTCTGGTCGCCGTAACGGGCGCGGTGGTGGGCGGCGATCGCCCCGCGCAGCTCGGGGGTGCCCAGCGAGCCCGAGTAGCCGAGGATCTGCTCGTCGAGGGCGCGCTTGGCCGCCCTGCGGACGTCGGCCGGGGCGGGCGTCGAGGGCTGGCCCGCCGAGAGGTTGACCAGGTCGCCGTGGGTGCGCGCCCGTTCGCCGGCGGCCGCCCACACGTCCATCACGTGGAACGGGGGGACCGTCGCCCGCACCGCCGGGCCGAGGCGCGCCAGAGTCGTCACCGGCACACCCTAGGTCTGCTCAATAGCCGACGTAGGGGTCGCCACGGGCCACGGCGAGCACGCCCGGCACCCGCGACACCGAGCCGTAGCGGTCGATCGCGTACCGGACACCGGCGATGATGTTGTCGACCGGATCCCGGATGTCGTCGTGGCCCGGCAGCTTGTGGGCCTCGAAGGTCGGCCCGATCGTCTGCATCAACCCCTGCGACGGCGTGCCCCGCGCGGCGTTGACGTCGTCGTCGTTCACCGCGTCCGGGTCGCCGCCGGACTCGCGCTCGATGATCGTGGCGATGGCCCGCGGGTCCATCCGGTCCGGCGGGACCCCGGCCTCCCGCAGGATCGCGACCGCCTCGCGGATCCAGTCGCCGACCCGGCCATCGTGTCCCTGCCGCGCGTGGACGCCGACTCCTCGCGGCGACGGGAGCTCCGCGTAGGCGGTGAGGTCGTCGGCGAGGCCCCGGAGCCTCGCCGCCGCCGCCCGCAGGTCGGTCTCGGCGAGCATGACCGCCGTCCGCGCCGCGTCCGTGGGCGCGCGCAG
>CADCTH010000439.1 GCA_902805495.1 uncultured Actinomycetospora sp. | reverse complement strand
CGGACCTCGCGGGCCTTGGCCACCACCCCGAGCCGGCGGGCGGCGCCGACCAGCGCCATCGCCGCCTCCATACCGGGGCAGGTGATCTCCAGCGCGGAGCTGCGCCCGGGCTCGGTCAGCGAGCCGTGCGCCAGGAACGCCCCGCGCCACGCGGCCTCGGCGTCGCAGACCCCGCCGGAGACGACCTGCGGCGGCAGCCCGCGCACCGGGCGCCCGCGCTGGTCGAGCAGCCCGGTCTGGCGCGCCAGCGAGTCGCCGTCGGCGGCGACGCGCACCACGTAGCGGGTGCCCTTGCGCAGGCCGCCCTGCGACAGGACGTGCACCTCGGGGTTGTGCCCGTAGAGGTCGTGGATCTCCCCGCGCAGGCGGCGCGCCGCGGAGCCGGTGTCGAGCTCGGCCTCCACGACGACGCGGCCGCCGACGATGTGCAGCCCGCCCCCGAAGCGCAGCAGGGCTGCCACCTCGGCGCGGCGGCAGCACGTCTTGGTCACCGCGAGCCGGCTGAGCTCGTCCTTGACCGCAGCGGTCATGGCCACCTTCGGTCCTCCTCCTGGTGCGGGCGGGCAGGGTCGGGGCCGCCGTCGGCACCCCCCGCCCCGGCACGCGAGGGCTCGCGGTGCGGGGCGCGGTGGTGCGCGGCGGTGGCCAGGGCCTCGGCGAGGGCCTCGGGGTCGTGGCGGGGACTGCCGTCGGTGGCCCCGACGGTGGTCAGCAGCGTCTCGGCGCCGAAGGCCTCGGCGCCGCGGCGCAGCCGGTCGGGCTCCGGGACCGCACCCTCGTCGGCGACGACGACGTCGAGACGCAGCCGCGGTGCGTGGGCCGCGAGCACCTCGAGGTGCTGCTCGGGCGAGAAGCCGCCGGTCTCCCCCGGCTGCGGCGCCAGGTTGAGCACGAGGACCTTGCGGGCCTCGCTCTCGACCAGCGCGGTGAACTGCTCGGGGACCAGCAGGTGGGGCAGGACGCTGGAGAACCAGGAGCCCGGTCCGAGCGTGATGACGTCCGCGGCGCGCAGCGCCTCGCACGCCTCCGGGCAGGCCTTGGGCCGGCGCGGGTCGAGGCGCACCTGCTGCACCTTGCCCGGCGTCGTGGCCACCGCCACCTGGCCGCGGATGCGGTGGGCGACGTCGCGGTCGGCACGATCATCACCGTCGCCGCCGGCGGGGCCACGGATGCCGGTCACGTCCGCCTCGATGTCCACGGGCTGCGGGCTCATCGGCAGCACCCGCCCGCGCACCCCGAGGACGTGACAGGCCTGGTCGAGCGCGGCCACCGGGTCGTCGAGGACCTCCAGCAGCCCGGCGAGCACGAGGTTGCCGACGGCGTGCCCGGCGAGCGCGCCGTGCCCGCCGAAGCGGTGCTCGAACAGCCGCTGCCACAGGGTGTTCACCGGGCCCGGGTCCTGCTGCCCGGCGAGCGCGCCGAGGGCCATGCGCAGGTCGCCCAGCGGGAGCATGTCCAGCTCGCGGCGGATCCGGCCCGACGAGCCCCCGTCGTCGGCGACGACCACGACCGCGGTGATGTCGTCGGTCAGGCGCCGCAGCGCCGACAGCGACGCGTGCAGGCCGTGGCCGCCGCCGAGGGCCACCGCCCGCAGCGGGCGATCCGCGTCCGGCCCCGATGCTCCGGCTCCCCTATCGGCGTGCTCCCCCGGACGCTCCGCGTCGCGGCCGCTCACTCGCGCCCCACGTCGCGGTGCGACACCGTCACCCGCACGCCGCCACCGTCCTCGCCGCCCTCCATCCGCCGGGCGAGCTCCTCGGCGATGGCGACGCTGCGGTGCTTGCCGCCGGTGCAGCCGACGGCGACGGTGAGGTAGCGCTTGCCCTCGCGCCGGTAGCCGGCCCCGACCAGGTGCAGCAGCTCGAGTTAGCGCTCGAGGAACTCCTCGGCGCCCTCCTGGGAGAGCACGTAGTCGCGCACGACCTCCTCGCGGCCGTCGTGCTCGCGCAGCTCGGGGATCCAGTGCGGGTTGGGCAGGAAGCGCATGTCGACGACGAGGTCGGCGTCCGGCGGCAGCCCGTGCTTGTAGCCGAACGAGACGACGGTGACGCTGTGCCCGACGTCGGCCGCCGTGTCGGCGAAGGCACTCTCGATGGCCGCGCGCAGCTGGTGCACCGAGCGGTTCGTCGTGTCGACGACGAGGTCGGCCTGGTCGTGCAGCGGGGCGAGCAGCTCGCGCTCGGCGCGGATGCCGTCGGAGAGCCGCCCGTCGCCCTGCAGCGGGTGCGAGCGGCGGTTGGCCTCGAAGCGCCGGATGAGCACCGCGTCGGACGCGTCGAGGAAGAGCACGCGAGGGCGGTGCCCGCGCGCGTCGAGCTCCTTGATCACGTCGCCGAGGTCGGTGGTGAACGCGCGGCTGCGCACGTCCATCACCACGGCGATGCGCGTGACCTGACCCGACGACCGGGCGCCCAGGTCCACCATCGTCTCGATCAGCTCGGGCGGGAGGTTGTCGACGACGAACCAGCCGAGGTCCTCGAGGACCTTCGCCGCGGTGCTGCGCCCGGCCCCCGACAGCCCGGACACGATCGCGACCTCGATCCCGCCCGGGTGCGCGGGGATCTCCGCACGTCCGGTCATGACGTCCCCCCGTCTTCCAGGGCGGTCAGGACCGCCTCCGCGGTGCGCCGGCCGACGCCGGGCACCTCCATGACGTCCTCCACCGACGCCGCCCGCAGCTTCTTCACGGAGCCGAAGTGCTTGATCAGCGCGGCGCGCCGGGCCTCGCCCAGTCCCGGCACGCCGTCCAGCGCCGACGCGGTCATCCGCGTCGAGCGCTTCTGGCGGTGGTAGGTGATCGCGAAGCGGTGCGCCTCGTCGCGCACGCGCTGGAGCAGGTAGAGCGCCTCGGAGTTGCGGGGCAGGATCGCCGGGTCCTCCTCGCCGGGCAGCCAGACCTCCTCGAGGCGCTTGGCCAGCCCGACCACCGCGACCTCGGTGACGCCGAGGTCGCCCAGCACCTCGGCGGCCGCGGCCACCTGGGGCGCACCGCCGTCCACCACCAGCAGGTTCGGCGGGTAGGCGAACTTGCGCGGGCGCCCGGTCAGCGGGTCGATGCCCGGCCGAAGAAGATCCTGGGCAAGCGGGCCGTCGGTGGGCCCAACCTCGCCGCTGGCCGGCGCGCCGTCGCTCGTCTCCCCCGCGCACGCCGTGTCCGTGTGGTCGGGCGCCTCCTCCGCGGTCTCCTTGAGGTAGCGCGCGAACCGGCGCCGCACCACCTCCGCGATCGCCGCGACGTCGCCGCCCTCCGCGCCGCCGCGGATCGCGTAGCGCCGGTAGTCCGCCTTCTTCGCCAGCCCGTCCTCGAACACCACGAGGCTCGCGACGACGTCGGATCCCTGGACGTGCGAGACGTCGGTGCACTCGATGCGCAGGGGCGCCGTGTCCAGGCCCAGCTGCTCCTGGAGCTCCTCGAGCGCCGCGCTGCGGGCCGTGAGGTCGCCGGCGCGCCGGAGCTTGTGGCGGGTCAGCTCCTCGGCGGCGTTGCGCTCGACGGTCTCGGCCAGCGTGCGCTTGTCGCCGCGCTGGGCGACGCGCAGCGAGACCCGCGAGCCGCGCAGGTCCGAGAGCCACTGGGACAGCGCGTGGGCGTCGGGCGGCAGCGCCGGGACGAGCACCTCGCGCGGCACCGGCTGCACGGCGTCGTCGGCGGCGCCCGCCAGGTCGGCCTGCTCGCCGTAGAACTGCGCCAGGAACTGCTCGACGAGGGCGGGGACGTCGCTGTCGGCCTCGGTCTCCACGACCCAGCCCCGCTGCCCGCGCACCCGCCCGCCACGGACGTGGAACACCTGGACCGCGGCCTCGAGCTCGTCGGTGGCGAACGCGACCACGTCGGCGTCGGTGCCGTCGCCGAGCACGACGGCCTGCTTCTCGACCACCCGCTTGAGCGCGCCCGCGTCGTCGCGCAGGCGGGCGGCGCGCTCGAAGTCCATCTCGGCCGCCGCGACCTGCATGTCCTTCTCGATGCGGCCGATGAGCTGGTCGGTGTGCCCGGCGAGGAAGTCGCAGAAGTCGAGCACGATCTGCCGGTGCTCCTCGGCGCTGACCCGCCCGACGCAGGGCGCCGAGCACTTGTCGATGTAGCCGAGCATGCACGGCCGGCCGATCTGGCCGTGGCGCTTGAACACCCCGCTGGAGCACACCCGCGCCGGGAACACCCGCGTGAGCAGCTTGACCGTCTCGCGGATCGCCCACGCGTGGGCGTAGGGCCCGAAGTACCGCACGCCCTTCTTGCGCGGCCCGCGGTACACCCGGAGCTGGGGGTACTCCTCGTTCAGCGTCACCGCGAGCACCGGGTAGGTCTTGTCGTCCCGGTAGCGGACGTTGAACCGCGGGTCGTACTCCTTGATCCAGTTGTACTCGAGCTGGAGGGCCTCGACCTCGGTGCCCACGACGGTCCACTGCACGGCCGCCGCCGTGGTGACCATCCGGCGCGTGCGCGGGTGCAGCCCCGCCACATCCGCGAAGTACGAGTTGAGCCGGCTGCGCAGGCTCTTGGCCTTGCCGACGTAGATGACCCGCCCGTTCTCGTCGGAGAAGCGGTACACACCGGGCGCCTCCGGGATGCTCCCGGGGGCGGGTCGGTACGTCTGCGGGTCGGCCATGGTGCGTCCAGCGTAGGCGCGTCCGTCCGGCTGTCGGGCGTGCACCCGGATGGGTGGTATCGGCGTGTCGCACGGCGTGTCCATGGCGTGTCACGGCGTGTCGCCTGGACGCCGCGCCGTGCCTCGGACGGGTCAGGCGCGGACCAGCGCGGCGCCCTCGGCCATCGCCCGCAGCTTCATCTCGGCGACCTGCGCCCCCACACGCCCGAAGCCGACGAAGGTGCCGAAGCCGCAGTCGGTGCTCCCCACGACGCGGTCGGGCCCCACGACGGCCGCGAAGCGTTCGAGGCGCTGGGCGATCAGGCGGGGGTGCTCGACGATGTTGGTCAGGGTGTCGACGACCCCGGGCAGCAGGACCTTGTCGTCCTGCACCGACCGTGATCGCGATCCCGGTGACGAACATCCGCGGATCTGCGGGTGTTCGTCACCGGGACAGCGATCTTCGTCGGGGGTCGGCCGCGCTCTACGGCGTGGCGTCGGCCGGCGCGGCCGGGTTGCCCGGGCGGCGGCCGAGCACGTCGGCGAGGTAGGCCTCGAGGTCGGTCGGCTGTCCCGCGGCGTCGAGGCGTGGGTGCTCGCGGCGTCCCGCGTCGGCGTCCGCGACGGCGGCCTCGACGAGGGCGCGCTCGTCCGCGCCGACGACCAGGTAGCCGCGCAGCGAGCCGTGCCACGGCCGTCGCCACTCGAGGTACGTCAGGTCGGTGCCCTCGATGTCCTGGACGGACACGCGGTTGCCCAACCACCGGATGTCGCTCATCGTCTGTCTCCTCACGACCGGGGAGCGACGCCGGTGGGTGGACGACAGCCCGGAGGGGGAAGACGGCCGATCCGACCGGCGCGGGGGCGGCGCCCCGATCAGGGACGTCCGCAGCTGCGTCGACGGGGGCGGCGTCGTCCCCACGGTGCACGTCCAGGATGGGCGCTCGACGACCCGCCGCAAACCGGCGGTGCCGTCGCGTCGCTCACCTCGTGTCGAGCACCACGTAGCCCTCGGCGGTGCGCTCGGGCTCGAAGCCGGCCGCCTTGGCCTGCGAACGGCCCCAGCCCCACATGCGGCCGCGCAGGTCGTCCATGTGCGCGGTCTGGCTCTTGTGGGCCAGCAGGGCCTCGACCTTGCGGTCGAACGCGTCGGTGGTGTCGACGTAGTGGTCGGCGCCCTCGCCCATGTGCGAGATCCAGACCTCGCTGACCGTGTGCGCCGCCAGGCCCTCCTCGGCGAGGAGCTCGGGGTGCGCGAACGGGTTGCGGGCGTCGGGGTAGACCGCGCACATCGTGGCCTCGCCGGCCGCGGTGTGGTCGGGGTGGCTGCCGTACATCGAGCGCAGGTTGCGCGTCGGGGACTGGGTGACGACGCGGTCGGGCTGCACCATCCGGATCACGCGGGCGATGTCGCGGCGCAGCTCGTGGGTGACGTAGAGGCGGCCGTCGGGCCAGCCGAGGAAGTGCAGCTCGTCGACCCCGAGGATCCCGGCGGCCGCGGTCTGCTCCTCGCGGCGCAGGGACGCCATGTCGGTGCGGGTGATCTCCTCGTCGAAGCCGCCCGCGTCGCCGTCGGTGATGAGGCAGTAGACGACGCGGTGGCCCGCGCCGGTCCAGGTGGCGACGGAGCCCCCGCTGCCGAAGTCGATGTCGTCCGGGTGCGCGACCACGATGAGGATCGTCAGCGGGCCGGTGGCGTCGGGCTGCTCGGGCTCCACGTGGCCAACCTACTCCGCGGGCGCCTCGGCCAGACGGCGGTAGAGCGGGCGCAGGACGTCGCGCACGTCGTCGTCGCCGACCGTCAGGGCCGGCAGCTCGTCGAGCAGCGCGTCGGCCGGGGGCACCGTGCGGGCGGGGCGCTCGGGCACCGCGGGGACGGGCACGCCGGGCCGGTGGAAGCGGTCGAGCAGGTCCTCGAGCGCCGTGGGGGTGCCCGCGCCGGCGTCGCGGCGGTCGCGCAGCGCGGCGAGCAGGGTGGCCCGGTCGCGGCCCCGCCAGCGCAGCAGCGCGAACGGGTCGGAGTCGAACTCCTCGGCGGCGAGGTAGGCGACGGCGGCCAGGTGCTTGCAGGGCACCGACCAGTCGGGGCACGAGCAGTCCATCGGCAGCTCGGCGGAACCCTGCGGGAACAGCGAGAGCCCGACGCGCGCGAGGACGTCCTCGAGGTCGTCGGGCACCTCCCCGGCCAGCAGCGCCGCGGCGTACCAGGAGTCGGCGGCGAGCGCGTCGAGCACGGCCTCCCAGGCCTCGTCGGCGAAGGGCCGCAGGCCGAGGCGGGCGCGGTAGGGCTCGTCGCGGCTGCCCTGGACGGTCGCGGTGATCGCGCCGGGATCGATGGCGAGGTCGACGACCTGCCCGGCGCGGGCGTAGGTCTTGCCGCGGTCGAGGCGCCCGCCGACACCGAGCTCGGTGAGCACCGCGAGGAAGCGGCCCGACCACCACGACTCGCCGATGGCGCCCCGGCGGCTGCGGGCGACGATGCCGTCCTCGACGGGCTTGCGTTTCCCGTACTCCTCGAAGCGCTCGGAGAAGCGGGGACCCGAGCGGGTCTCACGCACCATCGTCGTCCTCCTCCCCCGGGTCGTCGTCCGGCTCGTCCGGCTCGTCGGTCTCCGCGTCCAGGCTCAGGACCTTCGCGAGCTCGTCGGTGGACAGATCGCCCAGCCAGTCCTCCCCGTCGCGCACCGCGAGGTCGGCCAGCGCCCGCTTGCGGGCGAGCAGGTCGTCGATGCGCTCCTCCAGCGTGCCCGCGCAGACGAGCTTGCGGACCCCGACCGTGCGCTTCTGCCCGATGCGGAAGGCGCGGTCGGTGGCCTGGTCCTCGACGGCGGGGTTCCACCAGCGGTCGAGGTGCACGACGTGCTGGGCGGCGGTGAGCGTGATCCCGGTGCCGCCGGCGCGCAGGGACAGCAGGAACAGCGAGGGCCCGTCACCGCCCTGGAACCGCTCGACCATCGCGTCGCGGGCGCGCCGGGACACCCCGCCGTGCAGCCACGCGACCTCGGTGTCGAAGCGGGCGGCGAGGTGCGGGGCGAGCATGTCGCCGAACGCCGCGAACTGCGTGAACAGCAGCGCCCGGTCCCCCGCCGCGAGGACCTCGGCGAGGATCTCCTCGAGCCGCGCGATCTTGCCCGAGCGCCGGCCCATCGGGGACCCGTCGTGCAGCAGCAGGGCGGGGTGGTCGCAGACCTGCTTGAGCTTGGTCATCGCCGCGAGCACCCGCCCGCGGCGCTCGATGCCCGGCTTCACGTCGTCGATCTTCTCGAGCACCTGGTCGACGACGACCCGGTACAGCGAGGCCTGCTCGGTGGTCAGCCCGCAGCGCTCGACCGTCTCGATCTTCTCGGGGAGGTCGTCGACCACGGTCGGGTCGGTCTTGAGCCGGCGCAGCAGGAAGGGGCGGGTGCGCCGGCGCAGGTCCTCGGCGACGTCGGTGCGGCCGTGGCGCTCGACGGGGACGGCGTAGCGCTCGCGGAAGGCGGACGCGGTGCCGAGCAGGCCCGGGTTGACCGCGTCCATGATCGACCAGAGCTCGGCGAGCCGGTTCTCCACGGGTGTGCCGGTGAGCGCGAGGCGCTGCTCGGCGTCGAGGCGGCGGACGGCCTTGGCCCCCCGCGAGCGGTTGTTCTTGACCATCTGGGCCTCGTCGAGCACGACGCGGTGCCAGGCGAGCCGGCTCAGCGCGTCGCTGTCGCGCACGAGCGTGCCGTACGAGGTGACGACGAGGTCGGCGTCGGCGGCGGCCTCGCCGGGATCCGAGCGTCCGGCGCCGTGGTGGACCGCGACGCGCAGGCCGGGGACGAAGCGCTCGGCCTCGCGGCGCCAGGTGGAGACGACGGACGTGGGGCAGACCAGGAGCGTCGGGCCCGGCTGGTCCTCGGTGCGCTCGTGGGCCTCCAGCGCCAGGACCTGCAGCGTCTTGCCCAGCCCCATGTCGTCCGCGAGCACGCCGCCGAGCCCGAGGCCGGCGAGGAACGCGAGCCACGACAGCCCGCGCCGCTGGTAGGGGCGCAGTGTGGCGTGGACGCCGGGCGGGGTGTCGAGGGGCTCGAGGACGGCGCCGCCGGCGAGGAGGTCGCCCAGCGGGCCGTCGAGGCGCAGCGACTCCACGGGCAGCGGCGCGGGCACGTCGTCGGGGTGGGTGGTGGCGAGGTGCAGGACGTCGCCGACGTTCGGCCGGTCCCCGCTCGCCCTGCGTTCGGCGAGGAACGCGAGGCCGTCGCGCAGCCGTTCGGGGTCGACGGCGACCCAGCGCCCGCGCAGGCGCACCAGCGGCGCCTTGGCGCGCACGAGGGCGTCCATCTCGTCGTCGGAGAGCGTCTCGCCGTCGACGACCAGTCGCCAGGCGAAGTCGACGAGGTCGTCCTTGCGCAGGCGCGCGCCGTTCTGGACGACGCCCTCGGGGCCCTCGGCGTGACCCGCGCCGGCGAGCCCGAGGCGGGCGGGGCCGGCGCGCCACCCGGCGGGCAGCAGGACGCCGACGCCGGCGCGGTCGAGGTCGGCGGCGACGTGGGCGAGGAAGTGGTGCGCGCCGGCGAGGTCGAGGTCCATCCCCGACGGCCGCGGGACGCGCAGGGCCTCGGCGATCTCGGGGTCGACGCCGGCGGCGCGCGCCAGCTCGCCGAGCAGGAGCTCGGCGGGGTCGT
>CADCTH010000438.1 GCA_902805495.1 uncultured Actinomycetospora sp. | reverse complement strand
CCTCCGCTGACGCGCCCTCGGGCGGGACGCCGCCGTGGCCGGTCCATCGGGGCCCGTGCTGCGGGTCGAGCAGCACGGCGTCCGCGGCGAGCGCGCCGTGGACGGCGCCGAGACCGTGCAGCCGCCGCAGACCGACCGCGAGCCGCGCGACGAGCACGGCCGCCGGCCACGGCTCCCAGGCCGACGCGGCCCGGTCGAGGCTGCCGTCGCGGGCCAGGGGCATGACGACGAACGGCCCGTCCTCGCCGTCCGGGTCGCCGTCGAGGACCTCCATGGCCTGCCCGGAGCCGAGGTGCTCCCGCAGGCGCCCGTCGCGCCGCCACCGCGGCGGGCCGTCCTCGCCGGGGAAGGACTTGATCGCCACGTCGCGCTGCAGGAGCAGGTCGTGGGCCTGGTAGACCCGGCTCGCGGTGCCCCCGACGAGCGCGTCGATCCGGTAGCGGGCGGCGATGACGGAAGGGTGGGGCGGCACCACACGGGCTCCTTGGGGGACGAGACGGGAGCGGGACGCCGCGTGGTTGCAGCGTGACAGCGCCGTGTACCACCCACGGACGGGGGACACACGCATCCGGGATCACGACTACGTCTCGCGACGTAGGCGTGATCTGCCGCGGTCCGGGTCGTCCCCGATGTCCCGGGGTGCCGCGTTCCCGACGCTGGTGAACGTGACGACGCGGTGGCGACACGCCCTGGTGTTCCTGCACGTGATCAGCTCGGTGTCCTGGATGACCGCGGCCGCCGCGCTCGCGATCCTGCTGGGGCTCTCGCGGGCCGACGCGGGCGCGGCCACGGCGGCGGTGGCCATGGCCCACCACCTCGACCTGTACCTGCTCGCCGTCGCGGCCAACGCCTCGGCCACCACCGGCCTCGTCCTGGCGTGGACGACGCCGTGGGGCCTCGTGCGCCACTGGTGGGTGGCGGCCAAGGCGGTGATCACGCTCGGCCAGCTCTACGCCGGCATCGCGATCCTGTCGCCGGTGCTCGACGACCTGGCCCGCGGCGCCGCCCCCGCGCCGGCCGCCCTGGTGGCGGGAACGGTGGTGATGGCCGGGGCGGTCGCGGTGCAGGCCTTCCTCTCGGTGGCCAAGCCGTGGGGCACGACGCCGGTGGCGCGCCGGTCGCGGACACGCCCGCCCCGCGCCGCCTGGCCGCTGACGGCCGCGGGCGTCGTCGCCCCGATCGTCGACGTGGGGCTGACCGTGAGGCTCGGTTTCCCGGCGCCGCTCGCGGAGGTCGTCGTGCTCGTCGTCGTGGCCGTCGCCCGCCGACGCTCCCTGGTCAGGCGACCGGCCCCGAGGACGGCCGCGGCTCCTCGTCGGTGAAGTTGACGTCGACCGACTGGAAATCCTTCTGCCGCTCGGACTCCGCGTACGAGGCGTAGGCGCGGCGGTCGGCCGCCGTGGTGTCCCGGTCGTCGGGGTACATGCTCAGGAGGCTGCGAGGGTGCAGCCGCCGGGTCAGGACGGCGTCGAGCTCCGCGCAGAGCACGAACACCGACGCGGCGAGGTAGAGCCACCCGAGCAGGCCGAGCACGATCCCGAAGAAACCGTAGGTCGCGCTGGCACCCGCCAGCCGGGTGCCGACGAGGAACGTGCCGATCGAGAGCAGCACCTGCCACGTGACGCCGGCGGCCACCGCGGCCACCCACCGGTCGCGCAGGCGGGTCCGTCGCGCCGAGAGCAGGTGGTAGGCGATGAGGAACAGGCTGATGTTGATCGCGGTGGCGAGGAGGGTCGCGAGACCGCGGGAGAACGCCCCGAGCCCCGTGGTCGCGCCGGCGGTGGTCACCAGTCCCGAGAGCACGGCGGTGAGCAGCACCCCGACGCCGACCAGGACGACGATGAGCGCACCCTTGCCGTAGGCGACGCCGACGCTCGCGCGCTCGGCCTTCGGCACCGCCCACACCTCGTCGAGCGCGTGCTGCGCGGCGTGGGTGACCCCCAGCGCGCCGTACACGGCCACGACGACGCCGATGACGAGGCCGGCGACGCTCCCGCCCAGCGTGTGCACGTTGTCGCGGATCTGGTCACCGATCACCGGCACGTTGCGCAGCGCCGAGGTCAGCACGGCCTGCTGGGCGGCCGGGTCGTCCTGCAGCACGAAGCCGAGCGTCGTCACCGAGAGCAGCAGCAGCGGGAACAGGGAGACGAAGCCGTAGTAGGCGAGCAGCGCGGCGAGGTAGGTGCCCTGGTCGTCGATGAACTTGTAGACGACGGCGACCGGCAGCGCCGCCCAGGCGTGGCGACGCTGGAACGCGTCCAGACGCCCCGTGAAGCCCACCGCGTCACCTCCGCCCGACCGCGTCGGGAACGGGTACCCCGCATCGGAGCCGGAGCACCCGGGCGGGCCGGTCTGGCTCGGGTCGACGGGTACCGCCACACTGGCGCCCCGACAAGGGCGATCAGCGGGAGGAGCAGCGGGTGGAGTTCGACGTGCTGGTCGAGGTGCCGCAAGGCAGCCGCAACAAGTACGAGATGGATCACGAGTCCGGGCGGTTGCGCCTGGACCGGACCCTGTTCACGGCGACGCGCTACCCGGCCGACTACGGCTACATCGAGAACACCCTCGGCAACGACGGCGACCCCCTCGACGCCCTGGTGCTCGTCCAGCAGCCGACGTTCCCCGGGTGCCTCGTGCGCAGCCGGGCGATCGGGATGTTCCGGATGACCGACGAGGCCGGCGGCGACGACAAGGTGCTGTGCGTCCCCAGCGACGACCCGCGCCTCGAGCACCTGCGCGACATCCACCACCTCGACGAGTACCACCGCATGGAGATCCAGCACTTCTTCGAGGTGTACAAGGCGCTCGAGCCCGACAAGAAGGTCGAGGGCCACTCCTGGGTGGGTCGCGTGGACGCCGAGAAGGAGGTCCGCGCCTCGATCGAGCGCGCCGACAAGGAGGGCTACACCACGTGACGGCCCGCGCTCCGGGGTCGCCGACGTGACCGAGCCGCCGCACCCACCGCCCACCATCGCGACCATGCGCTCGATCGGCATGGTCTGGGTGGTGGTCGGCGTGCTGGCGATCATCGGCGGCATCGTCGGCACGGTGGCCGCCGTGGTGATCTTCGGGGCGCTGGCCGCCGTGCTCGGGGCCGGGATCGTCGCCCTGCAGAACCTGCGGGCCAAGTCGGCGGTCCGGGCCTCGCGCACGCTGACCAACGCGCCCGCCCCGCCCGGTGACCCGCCGACGACGGTCCCCGGTCCGCCCCGCTGGGTCTCGGGCGGGCCGACGCCGGGCCCGCCGACGGGCTCGGACCCGTCCGAGGGGTCGCGCACGGTGGGCGGCGGCGACGCGGAGGCCGAGGTCGGGTCGCCCGGCGAGAGCACGGACGACCAGGGCGGCCAGGACAGCCAGGACGACGGGCAGGACGACGACGCGGTCGTCGTCGAGGACGAGCCGTCGAACTCGGAGGAGGACGACGGCACCGGCCCGCACGCCGACGACGACCGGTCCTCGGGCGAGCGCGGCCGATAACGTCGGGCCCGTCCACCCACACCCTCTGGAGGCACCGTGGCCACGCCCACCGACGACGACCCGAGCCTGCTCACCGTCATCGCCCACATGAAGGCGTTGCCCGGCAAGGAGCAGGAGCTCCGCGAGGCGTTGGAGTCGCTCGTCGACCCCACCCTGGCCGAGGACGGCTGCGTCAACTACGACCTGCACCAGGCCACGGACGACCCGTCCACGTTCTTCTTCTACGAGAACTGGACGGGTCCGGAGAAGCTGCAGGCGCACCTCGCCGCCGACCACCTGGTCGCCTTCGCGGGTCGGCTCGACGAGTTCCTCGTCGGCGGTGCCGACGGGCTGGTGATCACCCAGCTGCGGCGCATCAAATGACCACGCCTTCCCCCGCGACCGTCGCCTCCGCCATGGCGGAGGCGGCGGTCGCGTGGCACGAGACCCTCGACGACGAGCAGCGCGCCGAGGGCGTCTGGCGCTGGCCCGGCTCGAAGGCCGCCGACGTCGAGCGGGTGCGCTGGTACTACACCCCCACCGACCACGGCGGCCTCACGCTGCACGAGCAGCTGCCCCACCAGCAGCGCGCGGCGATGCGCCTGCTCGCGACCGGGCTGTCGGAGCCCGGCTACGTCTCCGCCTCGACGATCATGGGGCTGGAGAACGTCCTCGACCGCACCGAGGGCTTCACGGCGTCGTTCGACCGCGACCGCGGGCGCGACCCCGGCATGTACTACCTGCGCGTGTTCGGCGACCCGGCCGGCGACGGGCCCTGGTCGTGGCGCTTCGGCGGGCACCACGTGTCGGTCCACCACCTGGTCCTCGGCGGCGAGGCCGTCGCCGGCAGCCCGTGCTTCCTCGGCGCCGACCCGATGTCCTCGCCGCTGCTCGGCGGGCGGGAGCTGCGCCCGCTCGGCGCCGTCGAGGACACCGCCCGCGACCTGCTGCACGCCCTCGACGCCGACCAGCGCGCCCGCGCGGTGCTCACGCCCACCGCGGCCCCGGACATCGTCGGCGGCAACCGCGTGCACCCCCGTCCGGGCGACCGCGTGATCCCGCTGCCCGACCTGTGGCGCGGGCACTTCGGCCAGGAGCTCGAGGACCGCATGTGGGCGATGCACGACGGGCTGGAGCACGGGCTCGGCGTCGACGACGCCGACCGCGCCGCCACCGA
Source organism: uncultured Actinomycetospora sp. (assembly GCA_902805495.1). Lineage (GTDB taxonomy): Bacteria > Actinomycetota > Actinomycetes > Mycobacteriales > Pseudonocardiaceae > Actinomycetospora. The sequence goes on along the minus strand of CADCTH010000438.1, from coordinate 11,809 downwards.
GCTGACCGCGGCACCCCGTGGGCTCCTCGCCACCGAGATGGACGAGCGCCAGCGCGCGCAGCTGCGCGAGGTGCTCGAGACCTACATCGGGCGGATGCCGCCCGGCCTCGTCGAGCGCGAGCGGGCACGCTTCGACGGCGAGGCGCTCGACGGCGTGGGGTTCGCGTGGGCGGGCGGCGTCGAGCGCGGCGAGCCGCACTACTACCGCCTCCAGGGCCCGCACCTGCTCGCCGAGTGGGACAACACCCAGCGCAACGTGAACCACGCCCACTCGGTGTGGCGCGACCCCGGCCACGACTTCGGCCTGGACCTGCTGGGCGAGCACCTGTCCGGGCACCACACCGCATGACCGCTCCCGTCACCGACCCGACCGTCACCCTCGCCGGCGGCACCCTGCGCGGGCGCCGGCGCGGTGACCTCGTCGAGTTCCTCGGCGTCCGCTACGCCACGGCCGCGCGCTTCGCCGCGCCGCAGCCGGCGCCGGGGTGGACCGGGGTGCGCGACGCGATCGCGCGCGGCCCGATGAGCCCCCAGCTGCCGGCGCGCGTCGCCGCGGTGACCGGGCCGTCGCCCGACGACGACGCGACGCAGGACGAGGACTGCCTGCGCGTCGACGTGCGCGCCCCGGCCGCGGCGCTGACCGACGGCGTGCCGCGCCCGGTGCTCGTGTGGCTGCACGGCGGGGCGTACGTCATCGGCTCGGCGGCGACGTCCTGGTACGACACGTCGCGCCTGGTGGCCGAGGGCGACGTCGTCACGATCAACGTCGGGTACCGGCTCGGGGTGCTCGGCTGGCTCGCCGCGCCCGGGGTGTCCGACGGCAACCTCGGGCTGCTCGACCAGCTCGCCGCGCTGCGCTGGGTGCGCGACCACGTCGCGGCGTTCGGGGGCGACCCGGACCAGGTCACGGTCATGGGCCAGTCGGCGGGCGCGCACGCGATCGCGTGCCTCATGACCGTGCCCGAGGCGCGGCCGCTGTTCCGGCGCGCGATCCTGCAGAGCGGCCAGCTCGGGCTCGGGCTCTCGTCGCCGGAGCGGGCGGCGCGGGTCGCCGGGTACGTCACCGAGGGCCTCGACGGCGCGGACCCGCGGACCGCGGACATCGACGCGCTGCTCGCGGCCCAGCGCCACGCCATGATCCGCGCCGCGGGCCCGGGCGGGCTCGACTCGTCGCCCGCGTTCGCCCCGGTCGACGGCGTGGCGCCGCTGGCCCCCGGCGTCACGTGGAGCGAGGCCGCCGGGTCCGGCCACGACGTGCTCGTCGGGTCGGCCGCCGACGAGATCGAGACCTTCCTGCGCATCAGCCCGGCGCTCTGGCGGATGCGCCGGACGCCCGTGCTCGGAGCGCTGACGTCGGGCGGCGGAGCGCTGGTGACGTGGCGGGTGTTCGGCGGGCCGGCGGAGCGGTTCGCGGACGATGCCGCACGAAGCGCAGCGGAGCTGCGGCGCCGAAGGCCGGACACCGCCCGCGCCGGTGCGCGGACCTACAGCTACCGCTTCGCCTGGCGCGCGCCCGCGTCGCACCTCGGGGCGTGCCACTGCATCGAGCTGCCGTTCGTGTTCGGCGCCCGCGAGGCGTGGGAGGGCGCCCCGATGCTCGCCGGCGCGGACTGGGACGCCGACGTCGAACCGCTGGGCGCCGCGGTCCGCGGGGCGTGGCTGCGCTTCGCCCGGACCGGGAACCCCTGGACCGACGCCCTGCCCTGGCCGCCGCACTCCCCCGGCCACGGCCCGACGGTGGTGCTCGACGCCTCCACCGTCCGGAACGGGCACACTCGATGACGTCCCCCATCCGAGGAGGAAATCCATGCCCCTGATGCGCAGGGTCGCGGCGCTCGGCGCCGCCCTCATGGCCGCGCAGCGCTATGCGCGCCAGAACCCCGAGAAGGTCAACCGGTACGCCGACCAGGCCGCCGCCTTCGTCGACGGCAAGACCGGCGGGCGCTACCGCAAGCAGATCGACTCGGCGATGCGCCAGGTGCGCAAGCAGACGAGCGTGCCCGGTCGCACCACGCCGTTCCCGGAGCCGCAGTACTACGGGCCCCAGTCGGCCACGCGCTACCCGAGCCAGCGCACCGACCGGCCCTGAGGGATGTCAGCGAAGTGGCGTCGCGGACGTTGAGTGTCCGTGAACTCCCTTCGATCACCGCGAGGTGATACCGGCACCGGCAGCGGGCACAGGACGACCATGGGAACGGACCACCGTCGTCGCAGGCTCGGCCCGCTGCCGGTGTGGCGCGACGCCTCGCCCGGGCGAGGCCGCCGGTGACGCCTCCGATCGTCCTCGTCACCGGCGCCACCGACGGGCTCGGTCGGGCGCTGGCCCGCGATCTCGCCGCCCGCGGGTGCGAGGTGCTCGTCCACGGCCGTGACCCGGATCGGCTCGCGTCCACCGTCGACGAGATCCGCACCGCCACCGGCCACGACGTCGCGTCGTACCGCGCCGACCTCGCCGAGCTGGCCCAGGTGCGCGACCTGGCCGACCGCGTCGCCGCCGACCACCCGCGCCTCGACGTGCTGGTGAACAACGCCGGCATCGGCGCCGAGGTGCCCGGCGGGCCCGGGCGCCAGGAGAGCGCCGACGGCCACGAGCTGCGCTTCGCCGTGAACTACCTCGCGGGCCACGTGCTCGCCCGGCGGCTGCTGCCCGCGCTGCAGGCGGCGGGCGCCGCGGGCGAGCACGGCCCGGCGCGCATCGTCATGGTGTCCTCGGCCGGGCAGGCCGCGATCGACTTCGACGACCCGATGCTCCGGCGCGGCTACTCGGGCTGGCGGGCCTACTGCCAGAGCAAGCTCGCCCAGATCCTCGACGCCTTCGACCTGGCCGAGGAGCTCGACCCCGCCGTCGTCACCGCGACGGCGCTGCACCCGGCGACGTACATGCCGACGAAGATCGTGCCGTCGCCGATCAGCACGATCGCCGAGGGCGTGGCGGCGACGGCCCGGCTGGCCGTCGACCCGGAGCTGGCCGGGGTCACCGGCCGCTACTTCAACGGCGTGCGCGAGGCCGAGCCCGACCCGCAGGCGCGCGACCCCGACGCGCGGGCGCGGCTGCGGGCGCTCGCCGAGGAGCTGGCGGGAGCCTGACAGGAGGTGTCAGGTGCGGCTCGGGAGGATGGGCGCGTGACCCACCTCGAGAGCCCGTTCCGCATCGACGCCTGGGAGCCCGCCGAGACCGACGCCCTGGCCGACCCCGACGGCGCCGGCCCCGCCACCGGGCGCGCGATCGTCCGCAAGACCTACACCGGCGAGCTCGCCGCCACCTCGGTGGCCGAGCTGCTGACGTGCCAGGGCGACGACGGGGCGGCGTACCTCGCCCAGGAAAGGGTCGTCGGCGAACTCGGTGGGCGCCGCGGCTCGTTCGTCCTGCAGCACGGCGCGTCCGGGGGCTCCGGCGCCGAGCCGCAGCAGTGGGCGTTCGTGGTGCCGGGCTCGGGCGCCGGCGAGCTCGCGGGCCTGCGCGGCAGCGGGACGCTCGCCCACGAGCTGATCACCCTGGACTGGGAGCTCCCCGGCTAGCGTCCCGAACCGTGGCGTTCACCCCCGACCCCGACGGCACCCACCGCTACCGCGCGACCTGCACCTGGTCGGGCTCGACCGGCGCCGGCTACGACGCCTACGCGCGGACCCACCGCGTCGAGGCGCCGCCGGCGACGGCCGCGCTGGAGCTGTCCAACGACCCGTCGCTCGGCGGCGACGCGAGCCTGCTCGACCCCGAGCAGCTCGTCCTCGCGGCGGCGTCGTCGTGCCAGCTGCTGTCGTTCCTGGCGATCGCGGCCCGCGCGCGGATCGACGTCACCGGCTACCGCGACGACGCCGAGGCGGTGATGTCGCACGACGAGCGCCCGGCGCGGATCGCGGCGATCGTGCTCCGGCCGCGGATCGCCGTGGCGCCCGGGCCGAGCGTGCACCGCGTCGAACGGCTCGTGCACCTCGCCCACGACGAGTGCTACGTCGCGAACAGCCTCGCCACCCCCGTCACCGTGGAGCCGGTGGTGACCTTCTGCACGTGAGCGATCTTTGGGCCCATAGGCCCAGAGATCGCTCACATGGGCAGCAGCTCCGCCAGGCGGGCGCGGTAGCGGGCGACGTTGTCGAGCTTGATCTGCTCGTAGCCCCGGACCAGGTCCGGCAGGGCCGCGATCTCCACGGCCCGCTCGACGTCGTCGAGGGCCAGCAGCGTCGGCACGAGGTCGACGTAGTCGGCCACCAGCTCCCGCTCGACGCGGCGCACCTCGGCCAGCCCGAACGGGTCGAGGCGCGTCCCGCGCAGCCGTCGCATCGCGCGCAGCGACCGGTAGCCCGGCCGGAACCAGCGCCCGAGCGTGATCTTGCGCTGCATCCCCATCGCCCGGAGCACCGGCGGGTGCAGCTTCCACGCGTAGCGGGCGCCGTCACCGAACTGCGCGCGCACCGACGCCTCGAGCGCCGGGTCGAGCGAGAGCCGCGCGACCTCGTACTCGTCCTTGTAGGCCATCAGCTTGTACAGGCCCGTGGCGATCGCCTCGGCCAGCCGCGGGTCGGCGGCCACCGCGCCCGCGACGACCGCCGCGTACCGCCGCGCGTACGCCGCGTCCTGGTAGGCCACCAGCTCGGGCACCCGCACGCCCAGCAGCCGCTCGAGCTCGCTGCCCGCGGGCGCGCCGATCGACGCGACGATCTCCGCCGCCTCGGCCGCACCGCGCGCCGAGAGCCCCGGGACGCCGGTGCCCGGTGCGGTCCCGGTGGCCGCGGCGACGACCTCGGCGAACGCCGCGGGGTCGGCGACGGCCTGGCGCCCGCGGCGGAACGCCTGCAGGTTCTTCTCCACCGCCGCGCCGTTGAGCGCGAACGCATCCTCGATCGCGGCCGGGGGCAGCGGCAGCGCGCCGGTCTGGAAGGCGGCGCCGACCAGCAGCGTGAGCGCGAACTGGTCGTCGCCGAACAGCGCGTCGGCCAGTGCGCGGGCGTCGAGCACCACCCCCGCGTCGCGGCGCACCCGTTCGGTGATCCGGGCCAGGACCGCGTCGGCGTCGGGGAACGAGACCGACGGGTCGACGACCATCGCCCCGGTCGGCACCTTCGTCGACGACACCGCGGCGACGGTGCGCCACGGCGAGGTCGTCGCGAGGTTCGCCGGCTCGGCGGCGACGAGCAGGTCGGCGCCGAGGTAGAGGTCGCACTCGCCCTCGGCCGCTCGGCCCGCGGCCTCGTGCGGCGCCCGGCTGATCTTGACGTCGGAGACGACGGCGCCGCCCTTCTGGGCCAGCCCGGTCTGGTCGAGCCCGCGCACGTGCCGACCGGCGACCAGCCCCGCGGTGGCGAGGACCTGCGACACCGTCGTCACGCCCGTGCCGCCGATGCCGGCGAGCCGGATCGTGAACTCGTCGGTGTCGACCACCTGCGGCGGCGCCGGGAGGTCGTCGGCACCCAGCGGGTCGAGCGCCGGGCGCGAGGTCGCCGTCCCCGGCTCCACGGTCAGGAACGCCGGGCAGTCGCCGTCGAGGCAGGAGTAGTCCTTGTTGCACGACGCCTGGTGGATGCGGGTCTTGCGGCCGAACTCCGTCTCCACCGGCGTCACCGACAGGCAGTTCGACGTCTGCCCGCAGTCGCCGCAGCCCTCGCAGACGCGCTCGTTGATCATCACGCGGGTGCTCGGGTCGGCCAGGGTGCCGCGCTTGCGCTTGCGGCGCTTCTGGGCGGCGCACTCCTGGTCGTGGATCAGCACGGTGACGCCCGGCGTCGCGGCGAGCACGCGCTGGGCCTCCTCGTAGCGCGATCGGTCCCACACGACCACGCCGTCCGCGAGCCTCACGCGCTTGTACCGCGACCGGTCCTCGGTCGTGAGGATGATCTTCGTGACGCCCTCGGCGGCCAGCGAGCGCGTCAGCGCCGGCATCGGGAGCGCACCCACGGCGTCCTGGCCACCCGTCATCGCCGCGGCCCCGTTGTGCAGCAGCCGGAACGTCATGTGGGCGCCGGCGGCGACGGCCGCGCGGATCGCCAGCGAGCCGGAGTGGTGGAACGTCCCGTCGCCCATGTTCTGGACGAAGTGCGGTGTCAGACCATCTGGGCGCTCGACGAACGGCGCCATCCCGAACCAGTGCGCGCCCTCGCCGCCCATCTGGGACAGCCCGGTGACCTCGCCGACCTGCTCCTCGGGCATCAGCAGCACCATCGTGTGGCAGCCGATGCCCGCGCCGACCAGCGAGCCCTCGGGGATCGCGGTGGTCGAGGTGTTGTGCGGGCAGCCCGAGCAGTAGAAGGGCGTGCGGTGCGCGCCCTCGACCGGCGTCAGCGACAGCTCGATCCGGCTGCGGCGCGCCTTCTCGTCGCGCCACGCGACCACCGACGGGAACGACCCGTGCGCCAGCAGCCGTGTCGCCAGGCGGCGCGCGACGACGTCGGGGTCGAGGTCGCCGTGCTCGGCGAAGAGCGTCGCGCCGTCGGGGTCGCGCTTGCCGTGCACGGTCGGGGCGCCCGCACGGCCGTAGAGGCGCTCCTTGATCTGGGTCTCGAGGAACGCCCGCTTCTCCTCGACGACGACGATCTCGTCGAGGCCGTCGGCGAACCGGTCGACGATCGTGGGCTCGAGCGGCCAGGGCATGCCGACCCGCAGCAGGCGCACGCCGAGCCGCGCGAGCTCGGCGTCGTCGAGGCCGAGGGCGTCCAGGGCCTGGCGCAGGTCGAGCCAGCTCTTGCCCGCGGCCACGATCCCGAGGCGCGCAGGGCCGCGTCCGACGATGCGGTCGAGGCCGTTGGCGGCGGCGTAGCGGCGGGCGAGCTCGAGGCGGGCGCGGTAGAGGTCGCGCTCGATGCCGGCGAGGTGGGGCGCCAGCAGGGTCGCCGACGGCGTGTGCACGTAGGGCCGGCCGTCGATCACGGTGTCCGGGACGACGGGGAGCAGCCGGTCGGGGTGGACGTCGACGGTGCCCGAGCCGTCGGCGACGGCCGTGACCAGCTTGAGCGACGTCCAGAGCCCGCTGACCCGCGACAGCGCAACGGCGTGGCGCCCGAGGTCGAGGACGTCCTGGGGGTCGGCGGGGTAGAGCACCGGCACGGCCATGTCGGCCAGCGCCGCCTCGGAGCCCGAGGGCACGCTCGACGACTTCGCCGCCGGGTCGTCGCCGACGAACGCGACCGCGCCACCCCGCGGGTGCGTGCCGGTGAGGTTGGCGTGGCGCAGCGCGTCGGTGGCGCGGTCGAGGCCCGGCGCCTTGCCGTACCAGTAGCCGACGACCCCGTCGCGGGTCAGCCCGCCGGTGGCCGCTGCGAGCTGCGTGCCCTCGACGGCGGTCAGCGCGAGCTCCTCGTTGAGCCCGGGGGCGAACACCACGTCGTGCGCGGTGAGCAGGTCGCCGTGGCGGGCGAGCTCGAGGTCGTAGCCGGCGAGCGGCGAACCCTCGTAGCCCGAGATGTAGCCGCCGGTGCGCAGCCCCGCGGCGAGGTCGGCGCGGTGCTGGTCGAGGGGCAGGCGCACGAGGGCCTGGACGCCGGTGAGGTGCACGCGGCCCGTGGTGAGCGCGTAGCGGTCGCGCAGCGTCGTCGGCCGGCGCGGGCCGCCGTCCTCGGGGTGCGGGCGGTCGAAGGCGGGCGGGCGGACGTCGACGGTCATGGCGGACCTCCTCGGCGGGCGGGTCGGCCGCGGGGGTGGTGTCGGCCGACCGGCGCATGCCTGCTGCGGTGCCGCTGAAGCTAGGGAGTTACTCGCCAGTGGTCTACAGTTCTCCTCAGCCGTTGGGCCAATGGTCCAGTGGAACGCCTCGCTGACTGATCCGCATCGGCCATTGGACCCTCGCCGTGGACCTCGACGACCTCGACCGCTCCCTGCTCCTCGCGCTGCTCGAGCGTCCGCGCGCCGGCCTGCGCGAGCACGCCCGGGCGCTGGGCATCGCACGCGGCACCGCGCAGGCCCGGTTCCTGCGGCTCCAGGAGTGGGGGGTGATCGTCGGGTTCGCGCCCCAGGTCGACCCCGAGGCGCTCGGCTACGACGTGCACGCCTTCGTCACCCTGCACATCACGCAGGGCCGACTCGACGACGTCGCCGGGCACCTCGCGACGATCCCCGAGGTGGTGGAGGCGCACACGATCACCGGCGACGGCGACCTCTGGGCGCGCGTGGTCGCCCGGACCAACGCGAACCTGGAGCACGTGGTCCAGGGGATCATCGGGTCGCCCGGGGTCGAGCGCACCCGCACGGAGATCGCGCTGCGCGAGCGCGTCGCCCACCGCGTCCTGCCGCTGGTGCGCGCGCTGCCGCGCGGCCGCCGCTGAGGTCTACCCACCGCGTGATCGGCGAGCTCGAGATCGACAGCAGCACGGAACGGGTCGGCGACGGGCTGCGCGCGCCGTCGAGATGTGGGACGCCGCCGGCGCGCCGGTCGCGCGGTCGCGTCAGCTGGCGCTGCTGCTCCGGGTGCGTCGCCGCGCGGCGAACCGCTGCACCCGGTGCCGGTTGCCGCACTCGGCCGACGAGCACCAGCGGCGGCTGTGGTTGCGGCTGCGGTCCAGGTAGAGCCACGCGCAGTCGTCGTCGGCGCAGACACGCAGGTGGGTGAGGTCCTGGTGGGCGAGGAGGTCGACGAGGGAGCCGGCCACCACGTCGGGCACCTCGTCCGCGGACGCGGCCCGGCGCTCCCACCGCAGGGGCAGCGCGAGTCGGGGCGCCGACCGCCGCATCGCCTCGGCGCCGGCGGCGTGCAGCTCGCGCAGCGGCGCCGGCGGGACGGGTGCCCCCGTCGCGTGGGCGGCGAGCACGGCGTGGGCGTGCTCCCGCAGGGCGTGGACCGTGGCGATCGCCGCGCCCGCCGGATCCGCCGCGTCCGGCACGACGTCGATCGGCCCGAGACCCGCCCGCGCCGCCCACACCAGGAACGCCGGGAGATCGGGGACGCGGTCGACCCGGCGGGTGGGATCGCCACGCCACCACACGGTGTTGACGAGGTCGAGCGCGGGGTGGCCGCCGACGAGATCGCGGGTCATGGTCACCTCGGTTCCCGACTAATGAGCAACGCCGTGTTTGGTCGTTAGCGTACATCGGGCACCGGGAGGCATGACCGCGCCGACCGAGGGACGAGGACGGCCGGAGCCCCTGGGACGGGCCGGCATCGTCGACGGGATTCGCCGCGGGATCGGCCCGGCCGCCGCGACGGCGGTCTTCGGCGCCGGCTTCGGGGCGATGGCGGCGACCGCGGGCTGGGGCACGGCGGCGCCCGTCACGTTCTCGGCGCTGGCGTTCTCCGGCACCGCCCAGTCGATGCTGCTGGTCAGCTCCGCCGCCGGCCTCGTCCCCGCGGTGGCGGCGGCGGTGCTCGTCAACGTGCGCCACGTCGTGATGAGCATCGCCCTCAACGACAGCCTCCGCGGGAGCCGGTGGGTCCGGGCGCTGCACGCCCAGGCGCTCGTGGATCCGTCGTTCGCCCTCGCGCACCGCGGGAACGGCCAGTTCGACCGGGCGGTGCTGATCGGGGCGAGCATCCCGCAGTGGGTCGCGTGGGTCGTCGGGACGGTCGTCGGCCTCCTCGTCGCCCCGGGCCCCGACGTGATCCGCGCCTACGGCCTCGACGTCGCCCTGCCGGCGTTCTTCCTGCTGCTCGCGATCGACGAGGCGCGGCGCTCGCGGCCCGCCGTGGCCGCCGCCCTCACCGGTGCCGCGCTCGCCGCGGCGGCGCTGACGGTGCTGCCCGCGAGCGCGGCCCTGCTGGTCGCCCTGGCCGGGGCCCTCGTCGGGCTGGTGCTCCGCCACGAGGAGGACGGGTCGTGACCACCTCCGCGCCGTGGCCGGGAATCGCGATCACGATCGTCGCCATCGCCGGCATGAAGGCCGCGGGCCCCCTCCTCCTCGGGGCGCGGCGCCTCCCGCGACGCCTGCTCGTGGTGGCGGGCCTGGCCGCGGCCGCCCTGCTCGCCGGCCTCGTGGTCGTCGCGGTGGGCACGCACGGCCCGTCGCGGGACGCCGCCGCCCTCGTCGGCGGTCTCGGCGTCGCCGGGGTCGCCTACCTCCTGCGCGTGCCGATGGTCGTGGCGGTCGCCGTCGCGATGCTCGTGACCGCGCTCCTGCGGTGGTGGCTGGGCGTGGGTGCCTAGGTCGCCTAGGTCCAGTACAGGACCCGCGCCGCCGGCAGGCGCTCGGCGAGCTCGTCGGTGACGTGCGCGCGCAGCTCGGCCATGACGTAGTCGGGGTAGACGTGCTTGACCGCGCCGAACTTGCCGCGCTTGGTGCGCCGCTGCTCGGGGTCCATCTCGAGCCGCGTCCTCGGGTACCAACCCTCGAGGGTCTCCTTGCTGCCCGGCGTGAAGCGGTGGGTGATGCACTCGACGGTGAGGTCGAGGTCGTCGATCCCCTCGAGCGCGGTGGCCACCCGGGCGAGCAGGTCGCTGTAGGCCGCGCGCCAGTCGCCGACGGGCATGATCGGCGCGACCGTCAGGCCCACCGGCCAGCCCGCGCGTGCCAGCGTCGCGAGCGCGCCGATGCGCTTCTCGACGGGGTCGGTGCCGCCCTCGAATCGCCCGACCACCGACTCCGGGCCCACCGAGAACCGCATCCGCGTGCGCCCGTGGTGCGGCAGGTCGAGCAGGCCGGCGACGTCGGCGAACTTGGTGGTCGCCCGCAGCTGCACCGGCCCGCCGAAGTCGTGGGTGCCGACGTGGCGGATCGCCGCCGACAGGCTGCCGGTGACGTGCTCGATGCCGAGCGGATCGGTGTAGCAGGACGCCTCGAACGTCGTGCCCTCGCCGGCGCGGTCGACGTTCGTCGAGGTGATCGTGCCGTGGCCGACGTAGGCGTCGAGCCCGGCGAGGATCTCCTCGAGGTCGCCGTAGGCGCGGGTCATCGGCGGTCCGGACAGCGAGCCCGCGAGGTAGCAGTACTGACAGTGCGCCGGGCAGCCGCGGGCGAGGTCGACACGCCAGTCCGCGCTCGGCGGGATCGGGTCGAGCTTGCGGGCCGACGCCGGGCTCGTGACCACGGCGAGCGTCGACTTGGCGCGCGCGTAGGTCTCGCGCTCGCTCTCGCCGCGCACGCCCGTGATGCGGTCGCCACGCAGCAGCTCGACGTCGTCGACGCCGGCCGCCTCGCAGCGGCGGAGGATCTCGGCGGTGTGCGGGTGCTCCTGCGCGGAGCGGGTGACCAGGACGCGCTGCGGCGTCCAGAGGCGGGTGCGGACCGGGTCGGCGGCGGGCGCCGTGAGGGCTGTCGTCATCGCACTCACGTCAACACCGCGCACGCTCACCGCCTTCCGTCCGATGGGGGTGATTGCCCCCGCCGGACGCGGGATACTCGCCACCGTCCGGCGTGTCGCCGGTCACACCACCGTGCTCCACCCCGTTGTCCCGGGAGGTCCCCGTGTCCGCTCCGTCCCCCGGCCCCGACCTGCGTCCGGCCGCCCTCGACGAGTCCGCCCTCGACGACCTGCGTCGCCTCGAGGAGCGTCTCGGCACCCCGCTCGTCGCGTACGAGGCCGCCAGCCCCTACGCCGACCTGAGCGACGACCAGCTCGCCGAGATCCGGCGCGCCGAGGCCGCGCTCGGCGTGCGCCTGCTCGCCTACCGCTCGGCCTGACCGGCGGCGAGCGCCGCCCGCACGTGCAGCAGGCGCACGCCGTCGCGCTCGGGCAGCGCCACGTCGGGGACGAAGCCGGCGGCGGCGAGGTGCCCGGCCAGCCGGTCGACGACGTCGGTGCGCGCCGCGCAGCCGTCGGAGCCGTAGACCAGGTGCAGGACCCCGCCCGGGCGCAGCGCCGCGGCCAGCACCGCGAGCTCGCGCGACGCCGGGCCCGTCCAGAACGCGTTGACGTTGACCGCGAGGGCGAGATCGGCCGGTCGGGCCCGG
>CADCTH010000437.1 GCA_902805495.1 uncultured Actinomycetospora sp. | reverse complement strand
GTGCTGTTCGCCAAGGTCTACGACGTGGCCGCGGGCGGCGACGCGCCGGGCACCCGCACGCTGCTGGGCAACGCGGTGTCGCCGGTGCGCCTGCCCGCCACGGGTCCGGTGCCGGCCGAGGTGACGATCAGCCTGCCCGCGGTGGTGGCGGCCCTCGCCGCCGGCCACCGCCTCGAGGTCGTCGTGAGCACCACCGACCAGTCCTACGCCGCGGCCACCCTGCCCGCGGTCCACCGGATCGCGCCGGCCGGGGACGCCGGGTTGTCGGTGCCGACCGTGCCCGGCGACGTCCGCAGCGGCACCTCGGTCCCGCTCGCCCCGCTGATCACCGCCGGCCTGCTGCTGCTCGGGGTGCTCGTCGCGTGGCTGGTCGCGCGGGTGCTCGCCCGCCGGCGGCGGCGCCGCGACCTGGAGCCGGGCGGGGCGCTCGCCCTCGAGGAGGGCCTCGCCGACACCCCGCTCGTCGTGCGGGGGCTGTCGAAGTCGTGGCCGAGCGGGCTCGTCGCCGTCGACGACGTCTCGTTCACCGTCGAGCGCGGCCAGGTGCTCGGGCTGCTCGGGCCCAACGGCGCGGGCAAGACGACCACCCTGCGCATGCTGCTCGGGCTGATCGCCCCGACCGCCGGCGAGCTGCGCCTGTTCGGGCGGCGCGTCGTCGCCGGCGCGCCGGTGCTCGGCCGCGTCGGGGCGTTCGTCGAGGGCGCGGGCTTCCTGCCGCACCTGACCGGGCGGGACAACCTCGAGCTCTACTGGGCGGCCACCGGGCGCCCGGCCGCCGAGGCGCACCTCGACGAGGCGCTGGAGATCGCCGGGCTGGGCAGCGCGGTCGACCGGGCCGTGCGCACCTACAGCCAGGGCATGCGCCAGCGCCTGGCCATCGCGCAGGCGATGCTCGGGCTGCCCGACCTGCTCGTGCTCGACGAGCCCACCAACGGCCTCGACCCGCCCCAGATCCACGCGATGCGGGAGGTCCTGCGGGGCTACGCGCGCGGCACCGGACGCACCGTCCTGGTGTCGAGCCACCTGCTCGCCGAGGTCGAGCAGACCTGCGACCACGTGGTCGTCATGCACCGCGGCCGGGTCGTGGCCACCGGCGAGGTCGCCGAGCTGGTCGCGAACGGCCAGGTCGCGGTCACCGTCGACCCGGGCCGCCGCGACGACGCGGTCGCGGTGCTGCGCGGGCGCAACGGCGTGGGCGTCGAGCCGGACCCGGGCGACCCGGACGTCGTGCTCGTCGACCTGCACGGCTCCGACCGCGCCGACGTGGTGCGCACCCTGGTCGAGGCGGGGTACGACGTGCGCGGGGTGGGCCCGCGCCGCCGCCTCGAGGACGCCTTCCTGGCGCTGATCGGCGAGGAGGGCCCGCGCCCGTGACCACCCCGGTGGACGAGACCCGCACGCTGCCGGTGCGCGTCGAGCTCGCACGCCAGTGGCGGCGCCGGCGCACCCAGGTGACGCTCGCGCTGTTCGCCCTGCTCCCGGTGATCCTCTGGATCGCGTTCTCGGTCGGCGACGCCCCCGACGACGGCGCGGCCGCCACGAGCCTCACCGACCTCGCCCAGGCCTCCGGCGTGAACTTCGCGGTGTTCGCGATCTTCGCGTCGGCGAGCTTCCTGCTCGTCGTGGTCGTCGCCCTGTTCTTCGGCGACACGGTGGCCAGCGAGGCGTCGTGGTCGTCGCTGCGCTACCTGCTGGCGATCCCCGTGCCCCGCGTGCGGCTGCTGCGCCAGAAGGCCATCGTGGCCGCGCTGCTCTCGCTCGCGACGCTGGTGGTGCTGCCGCTGGTCGCCGTGCTGCTGGGCACGCTGGTCTACGGGGCGGGCGACTACCTCTCCCCCACCGGCGAGTCGCTGCCCTACGGCACGGCGCTGGTGCGCATCGCGCTGATCGTCGCCTACCTGGCGGTGCACCTGCTCTGGGTGGCCGGCGTGGCGACGCTGCTCTCGGTGGTGACCGACGCCCCGCTCGGCGCGGTCGGCGGCGCGGTCCTGGTGTCGATCCTGTCCCAGATCCTCGACACTGTCGACGCGCTCGGGAGCCTGCGCAACGTCCTGCCCACCCACGAGGTCTTCGCCTTCGCCGACCTGCTGACCCTCGACGTCGACGGCGGCGACCTCGCCCGCGGCGTCCTCTCGGGCCTCGTCTGGTGCACGGCCTTCGGCGCCACCGCGATCTGGTGGTTCCGCCGCAAGGACATCACCTCCTAGCCCACCTGCACCGGCACACGGGGTGTGCCAGCGTGGGGGCCACGCTGGCGTCCAACGCCAGGAAATCCCCCACGATCACGCGTCGATCCGGCGCCCCGCCGTTCGTGGTGGGGCATGAACACCACCGCCACGCTCATCGCCGTCCCCGCCGCCGCGCTCGCCGCCCTCGTCGCGAGCGGCGTCTACTACGGCGCCCTCGGCGACGTCCTCGCCCGCGCCCGCACGACCGAGGCCCCGGCCCGCTCCGGCGGGGCGACGGCCGTCGTGGAGCTCGTCCGCAACGTCGTCCTCGCCGCGGGCGCCGCCCTGCTGCTGATCGCCCTCGGCCTCACCGGCCTCCTCCCCGCCCTGCTCCTCGCCGCCGGGCTCTGGCTGGCCTTCCCCGTCGTGCTGCTCGCCGGCTCGGTCTTCCACGAGGGCGTGCCCGCGGCGTCGGCGCTGCTGCACGCCGGCGACTGGCTGCTCAAGCTCGTGATCGTCCTCGGCGTGGTCGCCCTGGCCGTCAGCTGACGTCGCGCTCGCGCACCAGCCGCCGTAGCCCGGGCGACCTCCTCGGCCTCGTTCGCGGGGGATGCGCCCGAGGGCGACCGTCGACCGGGCCTGTGCGGTGAGGGCGACGTTCGTGCCGCCGTACCGGTCCCGCGCCGCCGAGGTGTGGACGATCGGCGGGCGCCCGAACGGCGCCAGGCACAACGGTCGCCGCCGAGAACGGGGCCGCCAGCAGGCGCTCGTCCCGCGAGCGGCCGCGACCAGCAGGCCGGCGACCGTCACGTCGTCCCCGCTGCCCGATCTCGATCACCGCGATGTGGGCGCGGACGGGTGACGTGCGGGGTCTCGAGGACGACGACGAACGCATCGGCGCCCACGGACGCGCGTCCAATGGAGCGGCTCGCGCCGCCCTTCCTGCCCGGTATCGGGCAGGAACCTGGCCAGGAGTGCCCCGCGGGCGCATGCTCGGGGGTGTGGACCCCGAGCTCGTGCGGCACGTCGCCGCCTCGACGGGTCTGCCCGGTGCCGTGGCCGCCCGCGTGGTGGCCGACGTCGTCGCGTACTACTGCTCGGAGACCACCGAGGAGTACGTGCGCCGCCGGCACCGGGAGCTGCAGGCCCGCGACCGTCGCAACGCCGAGATCTGGACCGAGATCGCGGACGAGCTCGCGCACCGCCCGGTCGCGGCGGGTGCGGTCACGGAGCGGCGCCTGCGGCGCATGGTCTACGGATGAGCCGACGGCTGGAGGGAGAACGCCCGTGTGCGGCATCGTGGGGTACGTCGGCCCGCGCCCGGCGACGAGGATCCTCGTCGAGGGCCTCGCGCGTCTGGAGTACCGGGGCTACGACTCAGCCGGCCTGGCCGTCGCGCACCGCAAGGCGCTGCGCATCACGAAGGCCGCGGGCCGCGTCGACGACCTGCGCACCGCGATCGGTGACGCCGACTCCCCCGGGCGCACCGGCATCGCCCACACCCGCTGGGCCACGCACGGCGAGCCGAGCGAGCGCAACGCCCACCCGCACACCGACGCCGACGGGCGCATCGCCGTCGTCCACAACGGCATCCTCGAGAACGCCGACGAGCTGCGCGCGAAGCTGGTCGCCGACGGCGTGGTGCTGCGCTCGGACACCGACACCGAGGTCCTCCCGCACCTGATCGCCCGCGCGCTCGACGACGGGTCACGCTCGCTCGAGGAGGCCGTCCGCGAGGCGCTGCGTGTCGTCGAGGGCACCTACGGGCTCGTCGTGCTCGACGCGCGGCGCCCCGAGGAGCTCGTCGTCGCCCGCAACGGCAGCCCGATCGTGCTCGGGCTCGGCGACGGCGAGATGTTCGTCGCCTCCGACGTCGCCGCGCTGGTGCGCCACACCCGCCAGGTGGTCTTCCTCGCCGACGGCGAGATCGCGACGCTGACGGCCGCCGGCTACGAGGGCTCGCGGCTGGCCTCGCCCATCACCGTCGACGTGGACGACGATGCCTACGAGCTCGACGGCCACCCCGACTTCCTGTCCAAGGAGATCCACGAGCAGCCGGCGGCCCTGCGCCGCGTGCTGGCCGGACGTCTCGACGCCCGCTTCGCCACGGCGCGCCTCGACGGGCTGCGGCTCGATCCGCGCGAGCTCCGGGGCATCCGGCGCGTCACGTTCCTCGGGTGCGGCTCGGCGCTCTATGCCGGCCAGATCGGCGCGGGCCTCGTGGAGGAGCTCGCCCGCATCCCCGCCGACGCCGAGCAGGCCAGCGAGTTCCGCTACCGCAACCCGCTCGTCGACCCCGAGACGCTCTACGTCGCGGTCAGCCAGTCCGGCGAGACCCTCGACACGCTCGCCGCGGTCGAGGAGCTGCAGCGCAAGGGCGGGCGGGTCGTCGGGGTCGTCAACGTCGTCGGGTCGGCGATCGCGCGCCAGTGCGGTGCGGGCACGTTCCTGCACGCCGGGCCCGAGGTGTCGGTGGCCTCGACGAAGGCGTTCAGCTCGATGGCGACGTCGTTCGCGCTGCTCGC
>CADCTH010000436.1 GCA_902805495.1 uncultured Actinomycetospora sp. | reverse complement strand
CGCTGGTGCGCTCGACCAGGTCGGCGGCGAAGACCAGGTTGCCGGTCGACTTGGCCATCTTGGCGCCGTCGAGCTGCACCGTGCCGACGTGCATCCAGCTGCGGGCGAACGGCGTGACGCCGGTCGCGGCCTCGGCCTGCGCGGCCTCGTAGGCGTGGTGCGGGAAGCGCAGGTCGGCGCCGCCGGCGTGCAGGTCCAGGGCCGGGCCGTACGTCGACAGCGCCATCGCCGTGCACTCGGCGTGCCAGCCGGGGCGGCCGGGACCCCAGGGGCTCGGCCAGGCGGGCTCGTCCCCGGTGCTGGACTGCCAGACCGCCTGGTCGAGTTGGTCGTCCTTGTCGGCGGCTCGTACTGCCGCGGGGCGCCGATGCCCGTGTACGCGGGCGGCGCGGTGTCGGCCTCCCGGTCCTTGCGCCCGAACAGGCGGGCCAGTCGTGAGGTCGCCATCGCGCAACCCTCCTCACGTGCCGTGACTGCGACCACTCTCCCACCGGTCGCAGCCCGGACGGAAGCGCACGGGCGGGTCACCCCCGGTCGCGCAGCACGTTCTTCTGGATCTTCCCCGTCGACGTCTTCGGCAGCTCGCCGAACACGATCCGCTTCGGCGCCTTGAACCTCGCGAGGTGCGTGCGCACGTGCTCGACCAGCTCGTCGGGATCGACCTCCTCGCGCACCGACACGTACGCGACGGGCACCTCGCCCCACCGCTCGTCCGGCGCGCCCACCACGGCCGACTCGATGACCGCGGGGTGGCTGTCGAGCACGCGCTCGACCTCGACGGACGCGATGTTCTCCCCGCCGGAGATGATCACGTCCTTGCTGCGGTCGCGGATCTCGACGTAGCCGTCGGGGTGCACGACACCGAGGTCGCCGGTGCGGAACCAGCCGTCGGTATCGACCTCCGCGGTCGCCTCGGGGTCGCGGTAGTAGCCGAGCATCACGTCGTTGCCGCGCAGCACGAGCTCGCCCATCGTCTCGCCGTCCGAGGGGACCTCGGCGCCGGTCTGCTCGTCGAGCACCCGCAGGCGCTGCGCGATGACGTTGCCGACGCCCTGGCGGGCCTTGAGGCGGGACTGCTCTTCTCCGTCGAGGTGGTCCCACTCGGGGTGCCAGTCGTTCACCGCGGCCGGGCCGTAGGTCTCGGTGAGCCCGTAGAGGTGGGTCACCGACATGCCCAGGTCGTTCATCTGCGCCAGGAGCGTCGGCGAGGGCGGGGCGCCGCCCGTGGCCACCGTGACGGGCTCGGGCGCCGGGCCGTCCTGCGCCGCCTCCGCGTTCGCGATCATCGTCAGCACGGTCGGTGCGGCGCAGTAGTGCGTGACCCCCTCGGTGCGGATGAGCCGCCAGATCTCCTCGGCGTCGATCACGCGCAGGCAGACGTGCAGCCCGCCCGCGGCGGTGACCGCCCAGGGGAAGCACCAGCCGTCGCAGTGGAACATCGGCAGGGTCCACAGATAGCGCGACGCCGGCTCCAGGCGCACGTGGAACGCCATGGCCAGCGCCTGGAGGTTCGCGCCACGGTGGTGGTACATGACGCCCTTGGGGCGCCCCGTCGTGCCCGAGGTGTAGTTGATCGCGAGCAGGCCGCGCTCGTCGGCCACCGGCACGACGCGCTCCGGGGCGTCGGCCACCAGCGACTCGTAGCGCTCGCCCTCCTCGACGAGGTCGACGCCGGTGCGCTCGACCACGGCCCGGGCCTGCTCGACCAGCTCGCGGGTCGCGATCAGCAGGCGGGCCCCGGAGTGCTCGACGATGTGGACGATCTCGTCCACCGAGAGCCGGGTGTTCAGCGGCACGAGCACCGCGCCGGCGTAGGGCACGCCGTGGTGGCACTCGAGCATCACGTGGCTGTTCGTGCACAGGGCGGCGACGCGGTCGCCCGGCTCGACGCCCAGCCCGTGCAGGGCGCCGGCGAGCCGCCGGGACCGGGCGCCGAACTCCGCGTAGGTGAAGCGGGCCTCCCCGTCGACGATGGCGTCGCGCGCGGCGAACGCGTGGGCCGCCCGGTCGAGGAAGGCCGTCGGGGTCAGCTCGGTGAAGCTGAACGGGGCCGGGGTGACGCGCTCCATGCCCTCGTCCTACACCACGCCCAGGCTGTGCACCGCTTCCGCGACGCGCAGGAAGGCCGCCGCGTTCGCCCCGTTCTCGTAGTCGGTGGGGTCGCCGCAGTAGCGCTCGCCGGCGTCGCGGGCCCGGTCGTGGACGTCGACCATGATCGCGGCGAGGCGCTCGTCGACGTCCTGCGCGCTCCAGCGCTCGCGCCCGGCGGCCTGCTGCATCTCCAGCGCCGACACGGCCACCCCGCCGGCGTTGGCCGCCTTGCCCGGGCCGAAGCCGACGCCGGCCTCGCGCAGGATCTCCCGCGCGGCTGGCGTGACCGGCCCGTTGGCGCCCTCGACGACGGCCCAGCAGCCGTTGTCCACCAGCGCCCGGGCCTCGTCGGGGCGGATCTCGTTCTGCGTCGCGCAGGGCAGCGCCACCTCGCACTCCAGCGTGAACGCCGAGCCGTCCGAGGTCTGCGCGCCCGACCGCTTCTCGGCGTAGTCGGCGACCGACCCGCCCTGGCCCTTGACCTCGCGCAGCGCGTCGACGTCGACGCCGTCGGGCTCGGACACCGACCCCCGCGAGTCCGAGCAGCCCACGACGGTCGCGCCTGCCGCGATGACCTTGTCCATGGCGTGCAGCGCGACGTTGCCGCTGCCGGAGACGACGACGCGGGCGCCGTCGAGGTCGCGGCCCTGCTCGCCGAGAATTCGCTGCAGGAAGTAGACGACGCCGAAGCCGGTGGCCTCGGGCCGCAGCGCGGAGCCACCGAGCACCGCCGGCTTGCCGGTGAACGCGCCGGGCTCGTGCAGGCCGACGACGCGCTGGTACTGCCCGAGGATCCAGCCGATCTCGCGCGGGCCGACGCCCATGTCGCCGGCGGGGACGTCGACCGCGGCGCCGACGCGGCGGGCGAGCTCGACGGCGAACGACTGGCAGAAGCGCATGACCTCGGTCGGGGACGCCTGCTTCGGGTCGAAGTCCGCGCCGCCCTTGCCACCGCCGATGTCCTGGCCCGTCAGCGCGTTCTTGAAGATCTGCTCGAAGCCGAGGAACTTGATGACGTCGAGGTCCACCGACGGCGCGAAGCGCAGCCCGCCCTTGTACGGCCCCAGCGCGGAGTTGAACTGCACGCGGAACCCGCGGTTGACCCGCGTGCGGCCCGCGTCATCGGTCCACGGCACCCGGAAGACGATCTGGCGCTCGGGCTCGCAGAGCCGCCCGAGGACGTCGGCGTACTCCGGGTGCTCGGCGAGCACCGGGCCCACGCTCCTCAGCACCCCGAGGACGTCGCCGTGGAACAGGGTCTGGTGCGGGTCGCGACGCAACACGTCGCGCCACACCTCGCGCACCTGGGCGCGGGTCTCCGGCGCCGGCCGTCGGTCGTCCTGCCCACGTGCGCGGCCCATCCGCGTACCTCCACTGACGTCGTCGTCCGGTCGGGTGCGGACCGTCTGGTACCCGACGGTAGGGGCCGGCAGTCCGGATCAGGGGGCCGGGATCACCGCCCAGAGGCTCCAGGCGTACGAGAACGGCGTGGCCGGGGCGACGGCGCCGAGGGGGCGCACCCACGACGGCGCGGCAGCCGCAGCCCGAGGTCGGCGTCCTCGGTGACGTTCCACGGGTCCCTGGCGTCGACGGGCCACCGCGGCCTCGCGCCGGAAGTGGTGGAGTACCGCCCAGCGGGGCAGCAGGTTCTGTTCGGCGTCGTGGTGGCTCAGCCGGCCTGTTCACCCTCGCACCACCACGTGGTGCGCCCTCCCACCGTGCCCCGCACCATCGGAGCACCGCACCGCGGGCACGTCTCGTCCTTCGCGCGATACGCGATGACCTCGCCGGTGTGGACGCCGCCCTTCGCGATCGCGCTGCGGGTGGCCTTGCGCAGCTCGCGGCGCAGGGCGTCGAGGTCCTCGGTCGACAGCTCGCCCGCCGGCCGCGACGGGCTCAGGCGCGCCTGCCACAGCGTCTGGTCGGCGAGGAGGTTGCCGACGCCGGCGAGCACCGACTGGTCGAGCAGCCGGGCCTTGACGGGCGCCGTGCCCTTCCCGACCCGGGCGCGGAAGTCGTCGCGCGAGATCTCGGCGGCGTCGGGGCCGAGCGCATCGACGTCGGGTTCGAGGTGCACGCGCCCGAGGCGTCGCTTGTCGAACAGCCGCAGCTCGCCGCCGTCCGTGAACGTGATCCGCACCCTGTCCCACTCGGGCTTGTCGGGGCGCTCGTCGGGCCGGCGCGGCATCCCGCCGACGTGAGGGTCACCGCCGGCGTAGAGGCTGTTCGCGTCCCCGCTCGGGCCCGTGACGAAGATGCGCCCGCCCATGCCGAGGTGGATGCCGAGGTGCGGGCCCTCGCCGCCGTCGGCGGTGACCGTGTCGCACCACATCGTCTTGCCCCGCCGGTGCGCGGCGACGAGCCGGCCGCCCTTGAGCGCGGTGTCGATCTCGCCGGGGTGGTGGGGCCGGCAGACGAACTCGTCGCGGTCGTCGACACCCGCGATCGTGCGGTCGAGGGCCTTCTCGACGACCTGGCGCGCGTTCTCGACCTCGGGGAGCTCCGGCACGGGCCCAGCATGCCCCGCGGTGGTCGGGCCCATCCGTGGAGTGTCAGCGAAGTGCCGTCGCGGACACTCAACGTCCGTGAACTCACTTCGATCACCCGGCGAGGCCCGCGCCATGCTCGCCGTCGCCCTCGAGGAGGCCCGGACCGGAGCCGCGGCGGGAGGCGTCCCCGTCGGCGCGGCGCTGTTCGGCCCCGACGGCGAGCTGCTCGGGCGCGGCCACAACCGCCGCGTCCAGGACGGCGACCCCGCCACGCACGGCGAGACCGCCGCCTTCCGCGCCGCCGGGCGCCGCCCGCACTACCGCGGCACGACGATGGTCACGACGCTCTCGCCGTGCTGGTTCTGCGCGGGGCTCATCCGCCAGTTCCGCATCCCGCGCCTGGTCGTCGGCGAGGCCGAGAACTTCGGCGGCCAGCACGGGTGGCTCGCCGAGCAGGGCGTCGAGGTCACCGTGCTCGACGACCCGGACTGCGCGGCGCTGATGGCCCGCTTCGCCGCCGAGCACCCCGAGGCCTGGATCGAGGACATCGGCGGACCGGAGTAGCTCACGGGCGCGGAGCGCACACCTCCGCGACGCAGCGCGCGACCGGCCCGTCGGGGTCGGCGGCCGCCACGACCGCGGCCTCGCCGACCCCCAGGCCGCGCAGCAGCGTCCGGCAGAACTCCGCCGCCACGTCCTGCGCGCGCATCCGGCCCGCCGGGTCGAACCACGTCCACATCCAGTGCAGCGAGCCGAACATCTGCAGGCTGCGCAGCCGGGCGTCGCCCGGGACGAACACCCCGTCCGCCTCGCCGTCGCGCAGGACGGCCACGACGAGGTCGCGGTAGGCGTCGCGCTGGGCCCGTGCGGTCTCCATCCCCGGCTCGTCGGTGAGGCGGACGACCTCGCGCTGGAACGCCACGGTGGTCGCCGGCTCCTCGGTGGAGTAGCGCACGCCCGCGTGCACGAACGCCGCGATCCGCTGCTCGGG
Organism: uncultured Actinomycetospora sp.; assembly: GCA_902805495.1. Taxonomy (GTDB): domain Bacteria; phylum Actinomycetota; class Actinomycetes; order Mycobacteriales; family Pseudonocardiaceae; genus Actinomycetospora. Next base: position 5,322 of record CADCTH010000436.1, on the reverse strand, counting down.
CGCGGTGAGCCGGGCCAGCAGGACGTGGGCCTCCGCGAGGCGGCGGCGCATGTAGCGCTCCTGCACCTCGGCGAGCATGCGGTCCTTGGTGCCGAAGTGGTGGACGATCGTCCCCTTGCTCATCCCGAGCTCGGACGCGACGTCGCCGAAGTTCGCCCGGTCGTAGCCGCGCTCGGCGACGTGGCGGGTGAACGTCGCGAGGATCTCGTCGCGACGCCCGCCGCGGGCACGCCCCGGGGCCACCACCGGCTCCGTCATGGCGCCCCCTTGTGAACTGACCGCACGTACGGGCAGAGTAGCTCAGGTCACGCCGACGTGGGAGGACAGCCGTGGACGGTGGGATCGCCGACTGGGTCGCCCGGCGTGCGGAGCGCCGTCCCGAGGCCGAGGCGCTCGTCGACGTCGCGACCGGCGCCCGCCACACCTACGCGCAGCTCGACCGTCGCGTCGGGGCCCGCGCCGCCGCGCTCGCCGCCCTCGGGGTCGAGGCCGGCGGCCGGGTCGCCCTGCTCGGCGAGAACTCCGCCGCCTACCTCGAGTGGCTCTTCGGCGCCGCCCGGCTCGGCGCGATCACGGTGCCGATCAACCATCGGCTCGCGCCGGCCGAGGTCGCGCACGTCCTCGCCGACTCGGGCGCGACGGTGCTGGTGCGCTCGGCGGCCTTCGCGGCGCTGGCCGAGGACGCCCTCGCCACGCTCGGGGGCGACGCCGTCGGCGCGCTGGTCGAGCTGGCCGAGGAGCCCGGCGACCAGGCCGTCGAGGCGCGTCCCGTCGCCGGCGACGACCCCTGCGTGATCATGTACACCTCGGGCACCACGGGCGTCCCCAAGGGCGCGGTGCTCACGCACGACAACATGCTGTGGAACGCGATCAACATGGTCACCGCGGGCCCCGGCATCGGCGGCACCGACGTGACGGTCGCGGCCGCGCCCCTGTTCCACATCGGGGCCCTGGGGCTCTCCGCGCTGCCGCTGCTCTACGCCGGCGGCACCGTGGTCGTCGTCCCGTCGTTCGACCCGGCGGCGTTCGTCGACCTGCTGGCCCGCGAGGGCGTCACCACCCAGTTCCTCGTCCCCGCGATGTGGGCGGCGCTGACCCGCCTGCCCTCGCTGCCGGCGCTGCCCGCCCTGCGCTGGGCGATCTCGGGCGGCGCACCCTGCCCGGTCACCGTGATCGAGCACTTCACCGCCCTCGGCTGGACCTTCACCGAGGGCTTCGGGATGACCGAGCTCTCCCCCGCGGCGCTCTTCCTCGACGCCCGCGACGTGCTCACCCACGCCGGATCGGTCGGCCGCCCGTTCATGCACGTCGATGCGCGCCTGGTCTCCGACGCCGGAGAGGACGTCGGCGTGGGCGAGGTCGGCGAGCTCGTGCTGCGCGGGCCGACCGTCTTCGCGGGCTACTGGAACCGCCCCGAGGAGACCGCCGCGGTGCTGCGCGACGGCTGGTTCTCGTCCGGGGACCTGGGCATCCGCGACGCCGAGGGCTTCGTGACGCTCGTCGACCGCAAGAAGGACATGATCATCACCGGCGGCGAGAACGTCTACCCCGCCGAGGTCGAGCAGGTGCTGCACCGCCACCCGCAGGTCGCCGACGTCGCGGTGATCGGCGTCGGGGACCCGACGTGGGGCGAGACGGTGACGGCCGTGGTCGTCGCCTCCGGGGACCTCGACCCCGACGAGGTCATCGCCTTCGCCCGCGAGCGGATCGCGCACTTCAAGGCGCCGCGGCGCCTTGAAGTCGTCGACGAGCTCCCCCGCAACGCCACGGGCAAGCTGCTCAAGCGCGTGCTCCGCGAGCGCTACACCGGTCAGGCCGAGGCGGTCGCCCGGTGAGTGCCCCGCCTGTTCCGAGCGAAGTCGCCGTTCGCTCGCATCCGGTGAGTGCGCACGACGCCTGGGCGACGCCCGAGCGGCGGGCGCTGCGGGAGCTGGTCGCCGGCTTCACCGAGCGCGAGATCGTCCCCCACCTCGAGCGCTGGGAGGACGACGGCGCGCTGCCGCGAGCGCTGCACGAGCGCGCGGGCGACCTGGGGCTGCTCGAGCTCGGCTTCCCGGAGGCCGCGGGCGGCGCCGGCGACCACGTCGACGCCCTGCTCGTCGCCGAGCAGCTGATCCTCTCCGGCGGGTCGAGCGGGGTCTGCGCGGGCCTGTTCACCCACGGCATCGGCGTGCCCCACATCGCCGCCGCCGGCGACCCCGACCAGATCGCGCGCTTCGTGCGCCCGACGCTGGCCGGCCGGGCGATCGCGAGCCTCGGCATCACCGAGCCCGACACCGGCTCCGACGCCGCCGCGGTCACCACCCGCGCCCGCCGCGAGGGCGACGAGTACGTCGTCGACGGCGCCAAGACGTTCATCACCTCGGGGACGCGCGCGGACTTCGTCACCACGGCTGTCCGCACGGGCGGGCCGGGCCACCGCGGCGTCTCGCTGCTCGTGATCGAGACCGACCGGCCCGGGGTGTCGCGCTCGCGGCTGCGCAAGATGGGCTGGCACTGCAGCGACACCGCCGAGCTGCGCTTCGACGGCGTGCGCGTGCCGGCGAGCAACCTCGTCGGCGCCGAGGGCACCGGCTTCCGCCAGATCATGGTCAACTTCGGGGCCGAGCGGCTGTCGCTCGCCGTGCAGGCCTACGCCACCGCGCAGCGCTGCGTCGACCTGACGCTGGACTGGGTGCGCAGCCGGCGGACCTTCGGCGAACCGCTGGCCCGGCGCCAGGTCGTGCGCCACCAGGTCGCCGAGATGGCGCGCGAGGCCACCGTCGCCCGCACCTACGTCCGCGACGTCCTGGCGCGCTGGCAGGCCGGATCCCCGGACACCGACGTCGTCACGGAGCTGGCGATGGCCAAGAACACCGCGGTCGCGGCGTGCGACGCCGTCGTCGACCGCGCCGTCCAGCTGCACGGAGGGATGGGCTACATGCACGGCGTGGAGGTCGAACGCCACTACCGCGACGCGCGGATCCTGGGCATCGGCGGCGGGACCACCGAGATCATGAACGAGGTCGTGGCGGGCCGGCTGGGGTTGGACGGGTGAGCGGGGCACCTTCGGTCGCCGCGCTCCTGGGCGACCTCGACGCCGAGCGCGCCGCGGTGATGGGCCTGGTGCGCGAGCTCCCGGATGCGTCCTGGACCCTACCGACGCGGGCGGTGCCGTGGACGGTGCGCGACCAGATCGCCCACCTCGGGTGGTTCGACGGCGCGTTCGCCCGCGCGATCTCGACGCCGGTGGAGTTCGAGGCCGAGCGCGACGCGGTGGCCGACATCGGGTCGTTCGTCGAGGCGGCGAACGCCCAGGTCCCCGAGGCCGGGCCCGCGGCGCTCGCGTGGTGGCAGGACGCGGCGCTCGCGTTCGACCGGGCGGCGGTCGCCCTGGAGGCGACCGACCCGAAGGCGCGCCTGCCCTGGTACGGGCCGCCGATGTCGCTGCGCTCGGCGATCACCAGCCGGATCATGGAGACCTGGGCGCACGGCACCGACGTCGCCGACGCCGTCGACGCGCGGCTCGCGCCGACCGACCGGCTGCGCCACGTCGCCGACATCGCCGTGCGCGCCCGCCCGCAGGGCTACCGGGTGCGCGACCTCGACGTCCCGCGGACGCCCGTGCGCGTCGAGCTGACCGGGCCGTCGGGCGACGTGTGGACGTGGGGCGAGGAGTCCGACGAGGGGATCCGCGGCGACGCCGAGGAGTTCTGCCTCGTGCTGGTGCGCCGGGTGCACGTCGACGACACGGCGCTCGTCGTCACGGGCGACGCGGCGCGGGAGTGGATGCTCGTCGGTCAGGCGTTCGCGGGGACGCCGGGTGCGGATCCGGTGCGCGCATGAGCGCCCCACCCGAGATCTCCCCGTCCGCCGTCCTGGGTTCGCGGCTCGACCCGTCGTCGCCGGAGTACGCCGCCGATCGGGAGGCGATGCTCGCCGCGCTCGCCGGGGTCGACGAGGTCGCGGCGAGGGTGCTCGAGTCCGGCGGGGCGAAGTACGTCGACCGTCACCACGAGCGCGGCCGGCTGACCGCCCGCGAGCGCGTCGACCTGCTGCTCGACCCCGATGCGGCGTTCCTCGAGATCGGCGCGCTCGCCGGCGCCCACGAGCCCGATCTGACGACGCCGGGCGCGGGGCTCGTCGTCGGGATCGGGGCGGTCAGCGGCGTCGAGTGCCTGATCGTCGCGAACGAGCCGACGGTGAAGGGTGGCTCGATCACGCCGATCGGGGTCACCAAGCAGCTGCGCGCGCTGGAGATCGCCGAGCGCAACCGCCTGCCGGTGATCGCGCTGGTCGAGTCCGGCGGGGCGGACCTGCCGCGCCAGGCCGACCTGTTCGTGCCCGGCGGGCGCACGTTCCGCGAGATGACGCGGCTCTCGGCGCAGGGCATCCCGACGATCGCGCTGGTGTTCGGCTCGTCGACCGCCGGCGGGGCGTACATGCCGGGGATGAGCGAGTACACGGTGTTCGTCCGCGGCCAGGCGACGGTGTACCTCGGCGGGCCGCCGCTGGTGAAGATGGCGATCAACGAGGACGTCGACGACGAGACCCTCGGCGGCGCGGATATGCACGCCCGCGAGTCGGGGCTAGCCGACCACCTCGCCGCCGACGAGCGCGACGCCCTGCGCATCGGGCGGCGGATCGTCGCCGACCTGGGCTGGCGTCGCGGCGGCCCCGGCCCGTCGCTGCCCGCCGACCCGCCGCGCTTCCCGGCCGAGGAACTGCTCGCGTGCGCGGCGTCGGACGCGAAGCGGTCGGTCGAGGTGCGCGACGTGCTGGCCCGGGTGCTCGACGGGTCGCGGTTCGACGAGCACAAGCCGCTCTACGGCACGACGCTCGTGTGCGGCTGGGGCTCGATCGGCGGCTTCCCGGTGGGGGTGCTGGCGAACAACGGGATCCTGTTCTCCGAGGAGTCGCAGAAGGGCGCGCAGTTCGTCCAGCTCGCGAACGCGCGGTCGATCCCGTTGCTGTTCGTCCAGAACATCACGGGGTTCATGGTGGGCTCGGCCTACGAGCGCGGCGGGATCATCAAGGACGGCGCGAAGCTGATCAACGCGGTGTCGAACTCCGAGGTCCCGCACCTGACGCTGATGGTCGGCGCGTCCTACGGCGCCGGGAACTACGGCATGTCCGGGCGCGCCTACGACCCGCGGTTCGTGTTCACCTGGCCCAACCACCGCATCGCCGTGATGGGCGGGACCCAGCTCGCGGGGGTGATGTCGATGGTCCAGCGCCGCTCGGCCGAGCGCGCGGGGCGGGAGTACTCCCAGGAGGCGGACGCCGCCACCCGCAAGGCGATCGAGGACGCCGTCGAGGCCCAGTCGAACGCCGTGTACGCGT
>CADCTH010000435.1 GCA_902805495.1 uncultured Actinomycetospora sp. | reverse complement strand
GTCGCTGCCCGGCGGGCGGGTCGAGCGGGGCGAGACACCCGGCGAGGCCACGGCGCGTGAGGTCGCCGAGGAGACGGGGCTGCGCGTCGCGGTGGGCGACGAGGTCGGCAGCGTGCGCCGCCCCGCCCCCGACGGCCGGGTCTTCGTGATCCACGACTTCCGCTGCCGCCCGCTCGACCCGTCCGCCGTCCCGCGCGCCGGCGACGACGCCGCCGACGTGCGGTGGGTCGACGCCGCCGCCTACGCCGCCCTCGACGCGGCCGGCGAGCTCGTCACCGGGCTCACCGACGCGCTGCGCGGGTGGGACGGCCTGCCGTCCTAATCCCGTTGGGGCACGGGGCGGCGGGGCTGCTCGGCCTCGAAGGCGTCGTCCGTGCCCTCGGACGCCGGGCGCTTGGGCACCATCACCTTGCGGCGGTAGACGCAGACGACCACGCCGTCCTGGTTGTAGCCGATCGTCTCGACCTGGACGACGCCGCGGTCGTTCTTCGACGACGACTCCTTCTTGTCCAGCACCGTCGACTCGCCGTAGATCGTGTCGCCGTGGAACACCGGCTTGACGTGGCGCAGCGACTCGACCTCGAGGTTCGCGATCGCCTTGCCCGAGACGTCGGCCACCGACATGCCCAGCAGCAGCGAGTAGACGTAGTTGCCGACGACGACGTTGCGCCCCTGCTGCGTGCCCTCCGCGTAGTGCGAGTCCAGGTGCAGCGGGTGGTGGTTCATCGTGATGAGGCAGAACAGGTGGTCGTCGTACTCGGTGACCGTCTTGCCCGGCCAGTGCTTGTAGGTGGCACCGACCTCGAACTCCTCGAAGTACCGACCGAACTGCACGGATCCGCCTCCTGAACGTGGCTGGTCTGCGGTGCGTCGATCGGCCCTGGCGGGGTCCACCGTCCGGCGCCGTCGACGAAGGTCGTTAGGATGACGGATCGTTCGCCGTCGTGTCGTGCGTGGCCAGGGAGGTGAGACGTGGACGACTCCTCGAGCAGGGCCGACGCCCTGCCCCCCAGTACGGGCCGCGTCCCCTCCCCGACGGCGGCTGCGCGCGTCTAGCGCGCGACGGGTACTCCCCGGGGAGGGGCGCGGTGGCTACCAGGCCAAGAGCGAGGCCAGCCCCCACCTCACCGTCCGGTCCCCGGAGGTCCCCATGCCCAGCCTTCCCGCGCTGCGCAACGCCGGTTCCCGCGTGATCCGCCCCGGCCGTCTCCGGGCCCAGGACCCACGCGTCCCGCACGTGCCCCTGGCCGCGTTCGTCGTCGACTGCGCCGTCTACGTCGACGGCCGCCGCCTCGAGGGGCGGTGGAACCACCGCGACGCCATCGCCGAGGTGCGCCGGCGCGAGGAGGGCTTCGTCTGGATCGGGCTGCACGAGCCCGACGCCGAGCAGATCCAGGACATCGCCGAGGTGTTCGGGCTGCACCCGCTCGCCGTCGAGGACGCGGTGCACGCCCACCAGCGCCCGAAGATCGAGCGCTACGACGACATGCTGTTCTCGGTGTTCAAGACGATGCGCTACATCGCGCACGCCTCGCCGACGACCGCGAACGAGATCGTCGAGTCCGGCGAGCTCATGGTCTTCCTGGGCCGCGACTTCGTCGTCACCGTGCGCCACGGCCAGCACTCGGGACTGCGCCGCGTCCGCCACCAGCTCGAGGCCGACCCCGAGCACCTCGCCCAGGGGCCCGCGGTGGTGCTGCACGCCGTGGCCGACCACATCGTCGATGCCTACCTCGCGGTGTCCGAGGGCGTCGAGGGCGACATCGACACGATGGAGACCGAGGTCTTCGCGCCGTACAGCGAGGTCGGCGCGGAGCAGATCTACCTGATGAAGCGCGAGGTCCTCGAGCTGCGCCGCGCGATCACGCCCCTCGTGGCGCCGATGCGCCGGCTCACCGAGGGCTACTCACCGCTCGTGCCGGCGGAGGTGCGCAGCTACTTCCGCGACGTCGACGACCACCTGGCCACCGTGGCCGAGCGCGTCGGGTCGTTCGACGAGCTGCTGACGACGCTGGTCGACGCGGTGCTTGCCAAGATCACGCTGCGCCAGAACAACGACATGCGCAAGATCACCGCGTACGCCGCCCTGCTCGCGGTGCCCACGATGCTCGCCGGCATCTACGGCATGAACTTCGAGTACATGCCCGAGCTGCAGTGGCGCTACGGCTACCCGGCGGTGATCCTCGGCATCCTGCTGATCTGCGGTGTGCTCTGGCGGACCTTCCGCCGCAACCGGTGGCTCTGAGCTGCGGTCCCGTCCCGGGGTGGCGCGGAGCCCCGGACGGACGCTTGATCGCCGTCCCGGTGACGAACCACCGCAGATCTGCGGGTCCTCGTCACCGAGACAGCGATCATGGAGCAGGCGCGGGCGCTCCCCGGGGCGCGTCGCTCGCGAGGTGGTGGCTTTCCTGGCGTTGAACGCCAGCGTGGCCCCCACGCTGGCACACGCCGTGCGCCGTCCGGACCAGGACCGGCGAGCAGGTCAGCCCTCGGTGCCCATCGCGAGCTTGCCCAGCATGTCGCGGGCCTTCTCGGCGTTGCGGGGCTGGCAGAGCACGTCGTAGCGCCCGGCCACGAGCTGGCTCTGCGAGGTGAAGTCCCGCCGGCCCCGCGAGGCGCCGTAGGTGATCGCCCCGGACACGACGCCGAACACCACACCGATCGCGAGGCCGGTGAGGATCGACGACAGCCCGCCGCCGGGCGGCGAGAGCAGCGACAGCACGAGGCCCACGAACAGCCCCAGCCACGCCCCCGACGCCGCGCCGGTGGCCAGCACGCGGCCCCAGGTCAGGCGGCCGATGACCCGCTCGACGAGCATGAGGTCGACGCCGACGATGGTGACGTCGGCGACGGGGAACTCGTTGTCGGCGAGGTGGTCGACCGCCCGCTGGGCCTCCTCGTACTTCGCGTAGGACCCCACCGGCCAGCCCGACGGTGGCTCAGGAAGATTGGGCAGCCCGGGCTGGGTACCGGGGCGCCCGGTGAACGGCGCAGTCACGACGATCCCTCGCTGTCCTCTCGACGATCTCGCCCTGTACAACGGCGGACCCCGCCCGGATGTGCCCGGGCGGGAGCCAGTGTGACGGAGGACGGTACCGCCGGTCAGCGCAGCTTGTAGTCCTTGAGCAGACCGCGGCTGATGATCGTCTTCTGGATCTCGGAGGTGCCCTCGCCGATGAGCAGGAACGGCGCCTCGCGCATGAGGCGCTCGATCTCGTACTCCTTGGAGTAGCCGTAGCCGCCGTGGATGCGGAACGACTCCTCGGTGACCTCCTTGCAGTACTCGGAGGCGATCATCTTGGCCATCCCGGCCTCGACGTCGTTGCGCTCGCCGCGGTCCTTGAGGCTCGCGGCGTTGACCATCATGTGGTGCGCGGCCTCGACCTTGGTGGCCATCTCGGCGAGCTTGAACGCGATGGCCTGGTGGCCGGAGATGGGCTTGCCGAACGTGGAGCGCTGCTGGGCGTACTCGATGCCGAGCTCGAAGGCGCGGATCGCGATGCCGCAGGCGCGGGCGGCGACGTTGACGCGGCCGACCTCGACGCCGTCCATCATCTGCGCGAAGCCCTTGCCGGGCGCGTGGCCCAGCACCTGGCTCTGCGGGACGCGGTGGCCGTCGAACACCATCTCGGTGGTGTCGACGCCCTTGTAGCCCATCTTGTCGATCTTGCCGGGGATCGAGAGCCCCTCGGCGACCTTGCCGAAGCCGCGGGGCTTGTCCACCAGCAGCGTGGTCAGGTTCTGGTACGGCTTCTCCGCGCCCTCGTCGGTCTTGACCAGCACCGCGGTGAGGTTCGACGAGCCGCCGTTGGTCAGCCACATCTTGGCGCCGTTGAGGACGTAGTCGTCCCCGTCGGCCTTGGCGCTGGTCTTGATGGCGGCGACGTCGGAGCCGAGGTCGGGCTCGGACATCGAGAACGAGCCGGTGATCTCGCCGGTGGCCATCTTCGGCAGGTAGTGCGCCTTCTGCTCCGGCGTGCCGTGCTGGCGCAGCATGTAGGCGACGATGAAGTGGGTGTTGATGACGCCCGAGACGCTCATCCACCCGCGGGCGATCTGCTCGACCACCAGCGCGTAGGTCAGCAGCGACTCGCCCAGGCCGCCGTACTCCTCGGGGATCATGAGCCCGAACAGGCCCATCTCCTTCATCCCGTCGACGATCTCCTGCGGGTACTCGTCGGCGTGCTCGAGGTCCTGCGCGTGCGGGATGATCTCCTTGTCCACGAAGTCGCGGACCGTGGACAGGATCTCCTGCTGCACATCGGTGAGGCCGGTGGTCTGGGCGAGGCGTGCCATGCGTCGTGCTCCCTGCTGCGGTGCGGTTACCGACGAGTATGCCTAGTTCTCGGGCGGCGTCCAGCGCTCGCCGCGGGTCATGCCGGCGGCGCGCCCCTTGCCCGCGATGACCAGCGCCATCTTGCGCGAGGCCTCGTCGATCATCTCGTCGCCGATCATCGCCGAGCCCTTCTTCCCGCCGGCCTCGGAGGTGAAGTACTCGTAGGCGTCGAGGATGTTCTCGGCGTGGTCGTAGTCGTCCTGGTCGGGCGAGAAGACCTCGTTGGCCGCGTCGATCTGGCCGGGGTGCAGCACCCACTTGCCGTCGAAGCCCAGCGCCGCGGAGCGTCCGGCGACGCGGCGGAAGCCGTCGACGTCGCGGATCTGCAGGTACGGGCCGTCGATGGCCTGCAGGTCGTAGGCGCGGGCCGCCATGAGGATCTGCATGAGGATGTAGTGGTAGGCGTCGCCCACGTCGTAGCCGGGCGGCTGCTCGCCCACGACCAGCGACTTCATGTTGATCGAGGCCATGAAGTCGGCCGGGCCGAAGATGATGGTCTCGTTGCGCGGCGAGGCGGCGGCGATGGCGTTGACGTTGGTCAGGCCCATCGCGTTCTCGATCTGGGCCTCGATGCCGATGCGCCCGACCTCGAGGCCCATCGTCTTCTCGATCTGGGTGAGCAGGAAGTCCAGGGCGTGGACCTGCTCGGCGTTCTGCACCTTCGGCAGCATGATCGCGTCGAGGTTCGCGCCGGCGCCCTCCACGACCTCGGTGACGTCGCGGTAGGTCCACTCGGTGGTCCAGTCGTTGACGCGCACGACGCGCGTCTTGCCCTCCCAGCCACCGTCGTTGAGCGCGGCCACGATCGTCTTGCGGGCCTCGGGCTTGGCCAGCGGTGCGCAGGCGTCCTCGAGGTCCAGGAAGACCTGGTCGGCGGGCAGGGTGCGGGCCTTGTCGATGAACTTCTGGCTCGACCCGGGCACCGCCAGGCACGACCGGCGGGGGCGGTTCTCCACACTCACGAGCTCGTAGACCTCCTCGTCGAGACTGAGGGCCGATGCTGACACGGGTCCCCACGCGCCATCGACCGAGGTGGCGACCCTCTCACCCGTGACTCGATCCAGCTGGGCGTTAGCCTGCTGACGTGACAACCGCCATGACCAGGGTGTTCGTGGCGCGCATGGTCGGACTGCCCGTCCTGGGTCCGGACGGGGAGCGCATCGGGCGCGTCCGCGACGCCGTCTGTGCGGTCGCGGTGGGCCCCCGGCCGCCGCGGGTGCTCGGGCTCGTGGTCGGCGTCGGATCCCGCCGGCGCATCTTCGTGCCGATGCTGCGGGTCACGGCCGTGGACGCCAACGCGGTGACGCTGGCGACCGGCCAGGTCAACCTGCGGGCGTTCGCGCAGCGGCCCAACGAGGTGCTGGTGGTCGGCGAGATGCTCGACGCGCGGGTCCGCGTGGTCGACCACGACGCGGACGCGCAGGTCGTCGACGTGCTGATGGAGCACCAGCGCAGCCGCGACTGGCTGGTCACGCGGCTCGCGGTGCGCGAGCTGGTCGGGCGGCTGGGCCGGCGCGGGCCGGTGCAGGTGCTGCCGTGGGCCGCCGTGTCGGGGCTGTCGCTCTCGGAGGAGGGCCAGGGCACCGAGCAGCTGCTCGCCACCTACGAGGACATGCGCCCGGCCGACATCGCCCACGCGCTGATGGACCTGCCGCAGCGGCGGCGCCACGACGTCGCCGACGGCCTCGGCGACTCGCGGCTGGCCGACGTCCTCGAGGAGCTGCCGTCGGCCGAGCAGCAGGACCTCCTGCGCCACCTCGCCGACGACCGCGCCGCCGACGTGCTCGAGGAGATGGACCCCGACGACGCCGCGGACCTGCTCGCCGACCTCCCCGGCGCCGAGTCCGAGGAGCTCCTGGGCCTCATGGAGCCCGAGGACTCCGAGTCCGTGCGCCGGCTGCTGACGTACTCGTCGGACACCGCGGGCGGCCTGATGACCCCGGAGCCGATCGTGCTGGCCCCCGGGGCGACGATCGCCGAGGCGCTCGCCCACGTCCGCAACCCCGACATCACGCCGGCGCTGGCCTCGATGGTGTTCGTGTGCCGCCCGCCGTCGGCCACCCCCACCGGGCGCTACCTCGGCTGCGTGCACGCCCAGCGGCTGCTGCGCGAGGCCCCGTCGGAGCTGGTCGCGGGCGTGCTCGACTCCGAGCTGACCCGCCTGGGCCCGGAGGCCTCGCTCGCCGAGGTCACCCGGTACTTCGCCACCTACAACCTCGTGTGCGGCCCCGTCATCGACGAGGGCGGCCACCTGCTCGGCGCGGTCACCGTCGACGACGTCCTCGACCACCTGCTGCCCGAGGACTGGCGCTCCCAGCCCGACCCGGTGCCGTCAGCACCCGCCCCCACCGCCGGAGGCGGCCGTGCCTGAACCCACCCCTCGACGCCGGCTGGACCAGCCCGTCGGCACCGCGCGGCTGCGTCTCGGCGTCGACGCCGAGTGGTTCGCCCGCGTCGCCGAGCGCCTCGCGCGGTTCCTCGGCACCGGCACGTTCCTGCTGTGGCAGTCGGTCCTCGTGCTGATCTGGATCACGCTCAACGTCTTCGCGATCAGCCTGCAGTGGGACCCCTACCCGTTCATCCTGCTCAACCTGGCCTTCTCCACCCAGGCCGCCTACGCCGCGCCGCTGATCCTGCTGGCGCAGAACCGCCAGGACGACCGCGACCGCGTCTCCCTCGAGGAGGACCGCACGCGCGCCGGTCGGCTGTCCGCCGAGACCGAGTACCTGGCCCGCGAGCTGGCCTCGATGCGCCTGCAGCTCGGCGAGGTCGTCACCCGCGACTACCTGCGCGGCGAGCTCGAGCAGCGTGGCCCCCGCACCGACGGGGAGCGGGGCGGCAAGGACAAGAACCTCGAGAAGACGGTGAGCAAGGCCGTCGACCGCGCCGTCGACCGCGCCGTGCACCGGGCGCTGGGCACCGCGGTGGAGGAGGCCCTGGTCCGCGCGCTCGAGCAGCGCGCAGCCGTCGACGGGGAACGCGCCAACGGGCGGTGAGCGCCCGGTGACCAGGGCGTGACGGGGGCCGCTCCCCGTCCGGGCGGCCGGTGGGCACCGGGCACGTAGCATGGTGGTGAGCCGGCGGGGCCGAGGTGCCCCGTCCCCCGGTCTCCGCGTGGGCTTCCCCGGGACCGCCGTCCGCCGAGACATCGAGAAGGGTCCGATGGCCGCAGCACCGTCCGTCGACGCGATCCGGGCCGCCCTGGCCGGCGTCGAGGATCCCGAGATCCACCGCCCCATCACCGAGCTGGGCATGGTCAAGGACATCAACGTCCTCGACCACGGCAAGGTCGAGGTCGGCGTCTACCTCACCGTGGCCGGCTGCCCGATGAAGGAGACCATCACCTCCCGCGTCACCACCGCGGTGTCGGCGGTCTCCGGCGTCACGTCCGTCCTCGTCGACCTCGACGTCATGAACGACGAGCAGCGCCGCGAGCTGCGCAAGACCGTGCGCGGCGACGCCGACGAGCCGGTCATCCCGTTCGCCCAGCCCGGGTCGCTGACGCGCGTCTACGCCGTCGCGTCGGGCAAGGGCGGCGTCGGCAAGTCGTCGGTGACGGTCAACCTCGCCGCCGCGATGGCCGACCGCGGCCTGTCGGTGGGCGTCGTCGACGCCGACATCTACGGCCACTCGGTGCCGCGCATGCTCGGCACCGACGACCGGCCCACCAAGGTCGAGGACATGATCATGCCGCCGCAGGCGCACGGCGTGAAGCTGATCTCGATCGGCATGTTCACCCCGGGCAACACCCCGGTCGTCTGGCGCGGGCCGATGCTCCACCGCGCGCTGCAGCAGTTCCTCGCCGACGTGTTCTGGGGCGACCTCGACATCCTGCTGCTCGACCTGCCCCCGGGCACGGGCGACATCGCGATCTCGGTGGCGCAGCTGATCCCGAGCGCCGAGCTGCTCGTGGTCACCACGCCGCAGCAGGCCGCGGCCGAGGTGGCCGAGCGCGCCGGGGCGATCTCCCTGCAGACCCGCCAGCGTCTGGCCGGGGTCATCGAGAACATGTCGTGGATGGACATGCCCGACGGCTCGCGCATGGACCTGTTCGGCACCGGTGGCGGCCAGCGCGTCGCCGACTCGCTGGCTCGCTCGGTCGGCGGCTCGGTGCCGCTGCTCGGCCAGATCCCGATCGACACCCGCCTGCGCGAGGGTGGCGACGCCGGCGTGCCGCTGGTGCTCACCCAGCCCGAGTCGCCGGCCGGTGCGGCCCTGCGCGCCGTCGCCGAGAAGCTCTCGGTGCGCTCGCGCGGCCTCGCGGGCATGTCCCTGAACATCACGCCCGCGGGCCGCTGAGCCGCAGCGAACGCGCTGTTCGTCGCTCCTCGGCGCACGAACAGCGCGTTCGCGATCGGCTACCCGTCCGGCCCGAGGAACTGCGGGTCGCCGGCGGGGGACGGACCGCCGGGTGCCTGGTCGGGCAGCGGCGCGTCGTCGGCGGCCGCCTCGGCGACCTCGGGGTCGTCCTCGACCGCCGGCCCGGTGTCGCCGGCGGCCGGCTCGGCCTCGAACGCCGCGATCTCCTCGCGGTCGGCCGGGGGCGTCGCCCGGTCGCCGGGCTCGCCCTCGTCGCTACCGGTGTCCATGCCGCTGGTCATGACGGTGTCGTCGCCTCTCACTCCGGCTCCTCTCCTCGTGGAGGGGCGCGGATACCCGGTCGGCGGACGTCGGATCGGGGAGCGAAGGCGTCCTTCGCTGCGTGGGACGCAGCCGGGGCGTCCTTCGCTCCCCGGGCGACGTGGCTCAGTGCCCGCGCTCCCGGTACGCGGCACGCTGGGCCTTGGTGATCGTCCTCGACCGCCCGCGGCGCTCGGCCGCGAGGCGGGCGTCGGTGCGTGCGGCCGACCACTCGTCCTCGCGGAGGAGCTTGCGGTAGGCCTCCCAGCGCCGCTCGGCGAGCTGGCCGAGCGCCACGGCCTCGCGCACCGCGCAGCCGGGCTCGCGGTCGTGGGCGCAGTCCGCGAACCGGCACCCCTCCCCCAGCGCGACGACGTCGGCGAACGCGAGGTCGATCCCCTCGGCGGCGCCGTGCAGGCCCACCGCGCGCAGGCCCGGGGTGTCGATCAGCACGCCGCTGGGGTGATCCGCCTCCGGCGTCGCAGCTCCGCTGCGCTGCGTGCGACCGAAGGGCACCAGCTCCCGGTGCACCGTCGTGTGGCGGCCCTTGCCGTCGCTCGCGCGGACCTCGCCGACGGCCATCACCTCGGCGCCGAGCAGGGCGTTGGCCAGCGTGGACTTGCCGGCGCCCGAGGGCCCGACGAGCACCGTGGTGCCCCGCGCGGTGGCGGCCACCTCGGCGAGGCCGTCGCCGGTCACGGCGCTGACGGGCAGGACGTCGACGCCGGGCGCCGCGGCGGCCACGTCGGCGAGGGCGGCGAGGAGCACGTCGCCGTCGGCCCGGTCGATCTTGGTCAGGACGACGACGGGCACCGCGCCGCTCTCCCACGCCAGCGCGAGGAGTCGTTCCAGCCGGCCGGGTCGCGGGTCCGCCTCGAGCGCGACGGCGACGAGCACCGTGTCGACGTTGGCGGCCAGGACCTGGCCCTCGGAGCGGCCCGACGCGACGGCGCGCGTGAGCGCGGTGCGGCGGGGCAGGAGCGCGACGACCCGGGCGTCCGGGTCGAGGACGACCCAGTCGCCGACAGCGACCGAACGATCGGGGACGGCGCGCACCCGACCCTGCTCGGTGAGGACGTCGACCCGGCCGCGGTCGACGCGCGCTACTCGGCCGGGCAGGCGGCCGGGCACGCCGCCGGCCTCGAGGTGCGGGTGGGCGAGGTGCGCCCAGGAGTCGTCCCAGCCGTAGGTGGACAGGACGGAGGAGAGAGCGGAAGACACGGGAGGGGACCCTTCGAGGAGAGCGATCCCTGGCGCGCGTCACCGCCGATCGGGCCGGTGGGCGTCACCAGGGGGTGACGGCGACGGCGCCTTCATGGCGCCCGCAGAGGGCGGCCACGGCATCTCCTCGATCAGGTGCGAACCAGTGCGCGACCAGCATGGCGCGCGGACGCGACCCGCACCAGCGTTTTCTCAGGCCACCTGCAGCGACCGCCGCGACAGGCCCCACATGTGCCCGTCGATCGCCGTGGCGGCGTGCGTCGGGCGGCGCGCTCCCGCGCAGCGGGCTCGAGGCGTCGAAGGCCGCCCCGGGGAGGGCGGTGGCGAACGGGTCCATGAGGTCTCCCTCGATGCTGCAACCGAGACCGGTACGCGACAAGAGTTGAAGCATCAAGTAAAGTGGTCACCATGGACGAGGAGCCCTGGCTGGACGACGACGAGCAGCGGGCGTGGCGGCGCACCGCCGCGGTGATCACCCTGCTGCCCGCGGCGCTCGACGCCCAGCTGCAGCGCGACGCCGGGCTGACCCAGTTCTCGTACCTCGTGCTCGCCATGCTCTCGGAGGAGCCGGGGCGCACGTTACCGATGAGCTCGCTCGCCGCCACGGTGAACTCGTCGCTCTCGCGGCTCTCGCACGTCGTCGCCCGGCTCGAGGCGCAGGGCTGGGTGCGGCGCGAGCCGTCGCCCGAGAGCGGCCGGGTCACGGTCGCGCGCCTGACCGACGCGGGCCTGGAGAAGGTCGTCGCGACCGCGCCCGGTCACGCCGCGGAGGTCCGCCGCCTGATCTTCGACGCGCTGGACGACGACGGCGTCGCCTCGCTGGCCTGCGTCACCGCCGCGATCCTCGGGCGGCTGGATCCTGCGGGCGGACTGCGGGCGAATCCCCTGCGTCGCGAGACGGGTGGTCGACGCGCCACGGGGTGATGTCCGGAGGGACGCCCTTGGTCCGCGCGCACGGCCGGGCGTGCACCGGGAAGCGGCCGCCGAGCCGGTCGCGCGTCGGGCTCGACACGCACACCTCGCCGGGCCCGGCGATGTCCGTGATCCGCGCGGCGATGTTGACGTCGCGGCCGTAGTAGTCGCCGCCGAGCTGCTGGGGTCGGCCGACGTGCACGCCCGCGCGCAGGTGCAGGCGGTGCCCGTCCACCTGGAGCCCCTCGACGGCGTCGCGGGCCGCCAGGGCCACCTCGACGGCGTCCTCGGCGCTCGGGAGCACCGCCATCAGGCCGTCGCCGAGGCGCTTGACGACGCGCCCGCGCCGGCGCACGAGGGGCTCCACCTCGGCGCCCACCCGGCGCAGGGCGCCGACCGCGACCTCGTCGCCGACCTCGAGCGTCCAGTCGGAGAAGCCCGCGAGGTCGGTGAACAGCACCGCGAGGTGCTCGTCGCTCTGGTGGTCGTCGACCCCGGCGTGCGCCTGCCACACCTGCAGCGCGGTCAGGCCGACCTCGCGCAGCACGCTCGCCCGCGTCGCCGCCAGCGGGGCGAGCTGGGCGGCGAGGCGTCCGACGGCGTCGTCCCCGGTCGAGAGCGGGTCGCCGTACGCCGCGTCGCCCGGCAGCCGTGACCGGGCCCACTCGAGGGCGGCGAGCAGACGCGGGTCGCTGTCGACACGGTGCGCCGCGAGCAGCAGGCCGCGGCGCACGGGATCTCCCGGGCGCCCGATCACGTTACCGACGGTATCGGCTACCTCCCGCCGATCCCGCGTCCCGCGGCGACTTCGTGAGCAGGGGCACGGGGACGCAACCCGGCCGCTCGCTCAGGTGGCGTCGGGGTCGAGCGGGGCGATATCGCCGGGGCCGAGCGGGCGCCCGTCGGCCGCCGGGCGCGGCGCGGTGGCGGCGGCCGGCGTGGGCGACGGCGTGGGC
>CADCTH010000434.1 GCA_902805495.1 uncultured Actinomycetospora sp. | reverse complement strand
TTCCTGGACAACGCCGTCGCCGACGAGGCCGCGGCCTGCGTCCGGGGCGGCATCGACTTCGAGGTGGTGCCGGGCGTCTCCAGCCTGACCGCGGTCCCCGAGTACGCGGGCATCGACCTCATCCACTCCGGTGGCGTGCAGTTCGCCTCCGTCACCGACGGCAAGTTCAGCAAGGCCAACACCTCCCAGTGGGGCGGGGCGTCCACCGTCGTCTGCAGCACGCTGGTCTCGATGGTCGGCTCGCTCGTCGACGCGGCCAAGGCCGCCGGCCGGCCGGGCACCGACCACGTCGTCGTCACCCTGCACGGCGGCAGCACCGAGCAGATCACGCTGCCCAGCACGCTGGACGACCTCGTCCTGGCCGTCGACTCGATCAAGGCCCCCAGCAACGACGCGCTGCACGTGATCATGGGCGCGGCCGCCGAGCAGCGCCGCGAGCTCAGCTGGTACGAGACCAAGCCGCTGTTCGGCTGGAAGGTGCTGGTGCCCCGCACCAAGGACCAGGCCGCCCCGATGGTCGCGCGGCTGCGCACCTACGGCGCCCACAGCGAGGAGGTGCCGACGATCTCCGTCGAGCCGCCGCGCAGCCCGCTGCAGATGGACAAGGCCGTCCGCGGCCTCGTCGAGGGCCGCTACGAGTGGGTCGCGTTCACCTCGGTCAACGCCGTCAAGGCGGTCCGGGAGAAGTTCGAGGAGTACGGCCTCGACGCGCGGGCCTTCTCGGGCCTCAAGGTCGCCGCCGTCGGCTCGGTCACCGCCGAGGCGCTGCGCGGCTGGGGCATCGAGCCCGACCTGGTGCCCGAGGGCGAGCAGTCGGCCGCCGGACTGGCCGCGGAGTTCCCGCCCTTCGACGAGGTGCTGGACCCGATCAACCGGGTCTTCCTGCCGCGCGCCGACATCGCCACCGAGACCCTCACCGCCGGGCTGACCGAGCTGGGCTGGGAGGTCGAGGACGTGACGGCCTACCGGACCGTCCGCGCCACCCCGCCCCCGGCCCCCGTGCGCGAGGCGATCAAGACCGGCAAGTTCGACGCGGTCGTCTTCACCTCCTCCTCCACCGTCCGCAACCTCGTGGGCATCGCCGGCAAGCCGCACGCCTCGACCGTCATCGCGGTCATCGGGCCGGCCACGGCGAAGACCTGCGAGGAGCACGGGCTGCGCGTCGACGTCGTCGCCGCGAAGCCCTCGGTGGTCGACCTGGCCGACGCGCTGGCGGCCTTCGCGGCCGAGCGGCGCGACGCCTTCCTGGCCGAGGGCGAGCCCGTCCTCAAGCCGTCGCAGAGGCGCACGTCACCCCGCCGACGGGTGTGATCCTGGAGGTCGGGCGCTAGGTTTGGTGGGTTGTCGCAACGGCAGCCCATCAACCCTGCAGACGCCGGACCGTGCGCCGGTGTCTGGACGACTGGGCACGTGGGACACGCTTCTCGTCCCACGAGCGAAGGAGGAAGACATCGGATCAGAGCGCGGTCCGCAGCGAGCGGAGCGAGCCATGGGCACCGAGCGAGCCATCCCACACCGCCCGCGACGGCTGCGCACCTCCCCGGTCATGCGGGCGATGGTGGCCGAGACGACGCTGGAGCCGCGCCGGCTCGTGCTGCCCGCCTTCGTCGCCCAGGGCCTCGCCGAGCCGCGCCCGATCAGCTCGATGCCCGGCGTGGTCCAGCACACCCTGGACGCGCTGCGCCGGGCGGCGGTCGACGCGGCGCAGGCCGGTCTGGCCGGGGTCATGCTCTTCGGCGTCCCCGAGCACAAGGACGCGCGGGGGAGCGGGGCGCTCGACCCCGACGGCATCCTGACCCGCGCGATCACCGCCGTCCGCAGAGAGGTCGGTGACGACCTGCTCGTGATGAGCGACGTCTGCCTGGACGAGTTCACCGACCACGGCCACTGCGGCGTGCTCACCCCGTCCGGGGTGGTCGACAACGACGCCACCGTCGAGATCTACGCGCAGATGGCCGTGCTGCACGCCTGGGCCGGGGCGCACGTCGTCGGGCCCAGCGGCATGATGGACGGCCAGGTGGGCGCCATCCGCGCGGCGCTGGACGCGGACGGCGCCCAGGACACGACGATCATGGCCTACGCCGCGAAGTTCACCTCCGCCTTTTACGGGCCGTTCCGCGAGGCCGTCGACTCGTCGTTGACGGGGGACCGCAAGACCTACCAGCAGGACGGCGCCAACGTCCGCGAGGCGCTCCGCGAGGTCGCGCTGGACGTCGCCGAGGGCGCCGACATCGTCATGGTCAAGCCCGCCCTGGCCTACCTCGACGTCATCCGCGCCGTTGCCGAGGTCTCGCCGGTGCCGGTCGCCGCCTACAACATCTCCGGCGAGCTGGCCATGGTCGAGGCCGCCGCCGCGAACGGCTGGATCGCCCGCGAGCCGGCGATCGCCGAGACCCTGACGTCGATCCGCCGCGCCGGCGCCGACGTCGTGCTGACCTACTGGGCCCAGGAGTGGGCCGAGCGCTACCACCGAGGGACCACCCGATGACCGTCACCCCCGCCCCCACCACCCCCCGCGACACCTCGGCCGACGCCCGCTCGGCCGCGGCGTTCGCCCGCGCCCAGCAGGTGACCCCCGGTGGGGTGAACTCGCCGGTGCGCGCCTTCCTCTCCGTCGGCGGCACGCCGCGCTTCATCGCGTCGGCGAAGGGCGCCTACCTCTACGACGTCGACGGCAACGAGTACGTCGACCTCATCTGCTCGTGGGGCCCGATGCTGATGGGCCACGCCCACCCGGACGTGCAGGCGGCCGTCGTCGGCGCCGTGGTGCGCGGGACGTCGTACGGCACGCCGACCGAGCC
>CADCTH010000433.1 GCA_902805495.1 uncultured Actinomycetospora sp. | reverse complement strand
GGTGGCCGGATCGACGCTCGTGTCCGAGTCCGTGCCGGCACGGACTCGTCCCGGTGTGCAGGGGACCGCCGACCTCGTGATGAACGTCTGCGGCGCGCTCGCCGGCGCGGGATCCGGTATCGGCCTCGCCCAGCTGGGATACGGGGGGCTGAACGCCGTGGCCGCCGTCCTCGTCACGCCGGTGCTGCTGCTCGTGCTGCTGGTGCGCGGCGGCCGGCGCCGGGAGGCGGCAGCTCACGGCGTCCCCGGCGGCGCGGGAGCCCTTGACGCACGCGCGTCGCGCGGCACGGCACCCGTCGACGCCCACGCCGACGCCGGTACGTCGGTTCCTCAGCCCCGGGCACCGGGCGGTGCCGCAGACCCCTCGGTCGTGCCGATCGATGGCGCCGAGAGCGACCGCGCCGCGGGCAGCGACCGCGCCGACGGCTGAACCGTGCGGCGGGCGTCTCGCCGCTCGGCCCGGCGCCGGCGAGCCGCGTCTCGGCTGGTGCGGCGTGTCGCCGCTTCTTCGAACACGTGTTCGGTTAGTGTCCACAGCGTTCGGTCGTCCCCAGGTCACAGGCGTCGACGACTTCCTGTCGGTGGGCGCCCCTAGGTTCGAGCCGTGCCAGTAACCAGAACCCAGCCAGCCCGCAGTACCCGCAACGGCAGTACCCGGCCCGACGGCAGTGCTCGTCCCGCGACCCGACCCGCGACCTCATTGGGGGTTTCTTCCATGGCAGCAGACCGCGCGAAGGCGCTCGACACCGCGCTCGCCCAGATCGAGCGGCAGTTCGGCAAGGGATCGGTGATGCGCCTCGGTGACGAGGGCCGCGCGCCGGTCGAGGTGATCCCCACGGGGTCGATCGCCCTCGACGTCGCTCTGGGCATCGGTGGCCTGCCGCGCGGCCGCGTCGTCGAGGTCTACGGTCCGGAGTCCTCCGGCAAGACGACCGTCGCGCTCCACGCCATCGCCAGCGCGCAGCGCGCCGGCGGCATCGCCGGGTTCATCGACGCGGAGCACGCCCTCGACCCGGAGTACGCGAAGAAGCTCGGCGTCGACACCGACGCGCTGCTCGTGTCCCAGCCGGACACCGGCGAGCAGGCACTGGAGATCGCCGACATGCTCATCCGGTCGGGCGCGCTCGACATCATCGTGATCGACTCGGTCGCCGCGCTGGTGCCACGTGCCGAGATCGAGGGCGAGATGGGCGACGCCCACGTCGGTCTGCAGGCGCGCCTCATGAGCCAGGCGCTGCGCAAGATCACCGGAGCGCTGTCGACGTCGCGCACGACGTGCATCTTCATCAACCAGCTGCGCGAGAAGGTCGGTGTCTTCTTCGGTTCGCCGGAGACCACCAGCGGTGGCAAGGCGCTGAAGTTCTACGCGTCGATCCGGCTCGACGTCCGCCGCATCGAGACGTTGAAGGACGGTCAGGACGCGGTCGGCAACCGCACCCGCGTCAAGGTGGTGAAGAACAAGGTGGCCGCGCCGTTCAAGCAGGCCGAGTTCGACATCATCTACGGCCAGGGCATCTCCCGCGAGGGTGGTCTGATCGACATGGGCGTGGAGCACGGCTTCGTTCGCAAGTCGGGCGCCTGGTACACGTACGACGGCGACCAGCTCGGCCAGGGCAAGGAGAACGCGCGGGCCTTCCTGCGCGACAACCCCGACCTCGCCGACGAGCTCGAGAAGCGCATCAAGGAGAAGCTCGGTGTCGGCCCGCGCGTCGATGCGCCGGCTGACGCTGTCGTCGACCTGCCGCCGGTCGACTTCTGACGATGACGCGCCGGTTCGGAGGTACGCGTCGGGGCCGCCTCACCGGCCCCGACGCACCGTCCCCCGGTTCTGTGGCCGACACCACGCCTGAAGCCGACCCGGAGTCGGTCGCGCGCAGCATCTGCCTGCGCCAGCTGACGATGGGCCCTCGGTCGCGAGGTCAGCTCGCCGACACGCTCGCCTCGCGCGGCGTGACCCCCGAGGTCGCCGACCAGGTGCTCGACCGGCTGACCGACGTGGGCCTGGTCGACGATGCGGCCTTCGCCGAGGCGTGGGTCCGCACCCGGTCGCGTACCAAGGGCCTGTCGCGCCGGGCGCTCGGCTCGGAGCTGCGGGCCGAGGGCGTCGAGGACGAGCTGGTTGCGGCCGCGGTCGAGACGCTCGACCCTGACGAGGAGCTCGCCACGGCGCGGGCGCTCGTCGCCCGCAGGCTTGGCTTGACCCGTGGGCTTCCGTACGACGCACGGATGCGCCGGCTCGGCGGCATGCTCGCGCGCAAGGGGTATCCGGCGGGGCTGGCCATGACCGTGGTGCGCGAGGCGCTGGCGGCTGAGGCAACGGACACGGCGGACGCGGCGGACGACGCTGACCGAGGCATGGCTGACGCAGAGGCCTAGCTGACGCACCGGCATGCGGACGCACGGGCATGGCCGACGCACGGGCCTCGCGGACGCTCGCCGCCGGATGACGGGTTGGCTCGCGCACGACGAGTCGGCGGCTCAGGCGGGGTAGGAGTCGTCCATGCGGCGAACTGACGTGGTGCAGGCGATCAACCGCGCGCGTGGGGGCGCTCTCGCGCGACAGGTCGAGGGCGGCGCCGGATTGCGCGCCGAGCACGGCGTTCGCATCGTGCGGCTCTCACCGCGCACCACGGTGCGGATCGGTCGTGGCGTGCTCCTGGCCCACGACGTCGGCCTGCACCTGCGTGACCGCGGAGCGGTGATCGACATCGGGGACGGCACCTTCGTCAACCACCGCAGCGAGATCATCGCCCACGAGCGCGTCAGCATCGGCAGGAACTGCCTGTTCGCCTGGGACGTGCAGGTGCTCGACAGCGACTCACACAGCCTCGACGGCGGCGCGCGCACGGCGCCGGTACGCGTCGAGGACGGCGTCTGGGTCGGTTGTCGCGCCACCATCCTCAAGGGCGTGACCATCGGCGAGGGCGCCGTCGTCGCGGCAGGGTCGGTGGTGACCAAGGACGTGCCGCCGCGCGCGCTGGCCGCGGGTAATCCCGCCCGCGTCGTCCGCGAGGGCGTGACATGGGTCGAGTAGCCATGGGTGGCGCACGCGGGGGCGCCTTGACCCTCTCGTGATCGCGTCGTAACCTCCGGCTCACGAAGGATTTCCCGCACCTGCGGTTCGCCATAGCCATTCCTGCACGTTCTGACGACTTCTCGACTCGACCCACGTTCCAGCGCTTCTCCACATTCCTCCGGCTCCGCCGACCGCCGCTTCCGTGCCTGCTCGCCCAAGCGGTCGGACGGGCCATGGCGCGGTCCCCGCCCTGTCGACGACGACGTCCGCCGTGCGCCGGCTTCGCGCGGCTGCTCGGCAGGACTCCTGCAGCGCCTGGGCGCGTGAGCACGCTCACGCGCCACGTCGAAGGAGACGGTCGTGGCCGAGGTCAGCGGGTTCCTGCTCGTTCTGGCGCTCGCGGCGGCGGGGCTGCTGCTGCTCGT
>CADCTH010000432.1 GCA_902805495.1 uncultured Actinomycetospora sp. | reverse complement strand
GTGGGAAGGCTGCGAAGTCCTGCAGCTCGACGCCGCGGTGAAACGTCAGCCACGTCTCCAGCCCGCTGTCAGTCAGTGAGAGCATGGGTATCTGGTGCTCCTTGGCGGACTCCTGCCTCTGCCCGACGCTCCAGCGGGCCTCGCCGGGCCGCGGTCACCCCCCTTGCTCCTCCCGCCGGTGGTTCTCGGCCAGCCGGCGCAGGGCTTCCGGCTCGAGGTCGTCCTCCGCCGCCTCGACGACGCGCGACGGCGCCACGGCGGCCAGCGTCGCCGTCCGGCGTCCGCCCTCGAACAGGGCGCGCTCTCCTACGACCGCGCCCGGGCCCACCTGCACCACCTCGTCGCCCCCCACCGTCACCGACAGCACGCCGTCGAGGACCAGGAAGACGGTATGCCCGGCCTCGCCTTCCGTCGTCAGGCGCTCACCACGCTCCAAGGTGCGGACCCGTGGCCGGCGCCCCGGTCGCATGATCCGGGTGGCGAGCTCCCGCTCGAGCGACGACTCCGCGGCCGCGGTCAACGCCTCGGTTTCGTCACCACCCCACGGGGATCGCATGCCGAAGGCATGCACGTACCAGTCCGTGAAGTCGATCATCCCGGACTTCGCGACCAGCTCGCCCTCGGCGTCGTACACCCAGTGCCGCGGGAAGGGGCTCGCCCCGGTCAGCTCTGCGCTCGTGGTGCCATCTGCTCGGATCGTCACCGACAAGGTGGTCCAGCAGTTCGGCCCCTCGAGCTTCACGAACGGCCGTCCGTGCACGATCCGGGGTGCCGGGACGCCCGGCCTTCCTCCCGCCGTCTGCGTGAATCGAGCCTCCTCGGCCCCCCAGTCCGGACCCGGCCGAATGGCCGGGAACCCCACCGGTTGAAACGCGATCTGCGCCGGGCCCAGCCGAACGAGCGTTGGACTCATCAGGTCACGGCCCTGGTGCCCCGCACGCACGATCCTTCCGTCCTCGATGTCGGCCCACGCCCTCAGCTGGTTGGCGAAACGAAAACCGCCCCGCCGGTGAAGCTCGTCCAGGGAGTCGAAGTCGAGGTGGTCCGGAGGCGGGTCGTCGTAGTGGGTGATGTTCAGGTCGAAGGGCAGCCGGGTGACGCCGCGGATCGCCTCCGAAGGGATCCACGAGATGGAGGTGATGGACGTCTCGACCCGCATTCGCCCGCCTTTCTCGACCCGCCGCTTCGCCGCGACAGCGTAGGTGGCTCGATCGCCTCGAGGCGATCCTTCGGCGTCTTGGGCACTGACGCTGTCAGGGGACGACGACGGGTGATGGGGCGACGACGAGCGGAGCGTGGGGAAGTCGCGGCAGCACGTGGCGGGCGAACAGGTCGCACTCGGCGAGGTGTGGGTATCCGGACAGGATGAAGGCGTCGACGCCGACGTCACGCAGCTCCTCGAGCTTCCCGAGCACCTGGTCAGGGTCGCCGACTATCGCCGCGCCCGCGCCGCTGCGGGCCCGGCCGACGCCCGTCCAGAGGTGACGCTCGACGTAGCCCTCGTCATCGGCTTCCTCCCGCAGCTCGGCCTGGCGGCGGACTCCGGCTGACGTGGAGTCGAGCGAGCGGGAGCGGATGCGGGCGCCTTCGTCGTCATCGAGCCGGCTCAGCAGGCGGCGAGCCGCGGCGCGGGCCTCCGACTCGGTGTCCCTGACGATGACGTGTGACCGCCAGCCGAAGCGCAACGACCGCCCGAGCGCCGTGGCGCGAGCACGAAGGTCGTCGATCGTCTCGACGAGGCCGTCGGTCGTGTCGGGCCACGTCAGGTAGACGTCGGCCCCCGCGGCGGCACAGGCGCGCGCCTCGTCGGAGAGGCCGCCGAAGTAGTACGGCGGGCAGCCCCGACCGTCCATGGTGACTCGCGGTGGCTCGACCGTGAGGTCGACGAACTCGCCGTGGAAGTCGACGGTCTTGCCGTCGAGGAGGTCGCGCAGGACGGCCATCACCTCCAAGGTCCGGCGGTATCTCGCGTCCGACGGAAGGCGCTCGCCGGGAACGTCACTCGAGATCACGTTGATCGTCAGCCGGCCGCCCGCCTGCTGATCGATGGTGGCCAGCTGGCGGGCGAGCTGCGGCGCGACGAGCGCGCCGACCCCGGCGGCCAGCAGCAGCCGGATCCGCTCGGTCATCGCTGCGACTCCGGCCGCGAACGCCACGCTGTCGATGCCGAGGGCGTAGCCCGACGGGAGAAGGATGTTGTCGTAGCCGTAGCGCTCTGCGGCCAGGGTGATCGTGCGGCAGTGCTCCCACGTGGATCGGAGCAGTGGGTCGGGGACACCCAGCCACTCGTAGTCGTCGTCGCACAGCGCCGCGAACCAGGCCACCTCGACGGGATGACTCACGGCAGCGCCACGCCGGCGGCGGCGAGGATCCGGTAGACGTCCGCCCGGTCGAGACGGACGCCGAGAGCCGATGTCGCCGCCGCGATCCGTTCCGGTCGCTGCGTACCGAGGATCGTCACCGGTCGTGACGGATGAGCCAGGGTGAACGCCACCGCGACAGCCGCCCGGTCGACCCGCTCGCGTTCGGCCAGCTCGTCCAGGACGGCGAGGAGGGTTGGTGCCACCCCTTCCCCCGTCACGACCCGGCCGCCGGCGAGCGGGCTCCAGACCGTCGGTGTCACGCCGTCTCGCACACAGCGGTCGAGAGTCCCGTCGAACATCGCGTCGGGGCGCGCCGCCGACAGCTCCACCTGGTTCGTCGCCAGGGGGATGTCGAGGTGAGCCAGCAGGGCGTCGTGCTGGGAAGGGCTGTAGTTCGAGACCCCCACGGCGCGCACCGCCCCGGACCCGACCAGTCCGGCCATGGTCTCGGCCAACGCGGCGGGGTGGGTGAACGGGTCGGGTCGGTGCACCATCCACAGGTCGATCGTGTCCACTCCGAGCCTCCGCCGGGACTCGTCGACGGCGCCGCGCAGGTAGTCGGCGCTCGAGTCGTAGGGGACGCCGGGGATGATCCCGCCCTTCGTCGCCAGCACCACCTGCTCCCGCAGCGACGGATCGTCCGCCAACACCCGGCCGAGCACCTCTTCGTTGGCGCCGAACCCTCGCCCACCCCAGTCGAGGCCGTAGACGTCGGCGGTGTCGACCAGGTTCATCCCGGCGTCGAGCGCCGCCTCCACCACGCTGTGGTCGGCCCCGGTTCCGGTGAGTCGCCAGCACCCGAAGGCCAGCGGTCCTACGTCCGGAAGGTCGGGGTGGAGCCTCCGGGGCGTGGCGTCGACCAGGTTGGCACCGCTCATCCGAGGACCTCGTCCATCGCCACGACCCGCCCCTCGTCGATGGACCGGTGAGCCGCGACCCCCATCGCGACCGACCAGAGACCGTCCTCGAGCGTCACCGCCGGTGCCCGACCTTCTCGGATGGCGCCGAGGAAGTCGAGGTGCTCGAGGTAGCTGGCTCCGTGGTGGAAGCCGGCGTACCGGATCCGGTCGTCCTCGACTTCGTGGTGCTCCAGTCCGCCGGTTCGGTGCTCCCCACGACGGCCGATCCGCACCGTCCCTCGGGGCAGGAGGGCCTCCACCTTGCCGCGATCGCCCACCGCCACCAGCTCCTAGGAGTTCTGCGTGGCTTCGGCGAACATGCAGAGATCCAGGCTCGCCCGCACGCCGTTCTGGAAGTCGACGATCACGAAGGCGTTGTCCAGGATGTCCGACGGCTCGCCGTCGTAGACCTCGTCGAGGTGGTTGACGTCCTGCCCTCCCGACGCCAGCACCCGAATCGGGTCGGCGCCGATGGCGAGGCGCATCAGGTCGAAGAAGTGACAGCACTTCTCGACGAGCGTCCCGCCGGTGTTGCGGTTGAAGCGGTTCCAGTCGCCCACCTTGACCAGGAAGGGGAACCGATGCTCGCGGATCGACAGCATGCGCAACGTTCCGACACCCCCGCGGTGGATCTCCTCGACGAAGCGCGTGGTCGACGGCATCCAGCGGTACTCGAGGCCCACGGCGACCACGCCCCGGTGCCGCTGCGCCGCCTCGATCACCGCACGGCAGTCCTGGACCGTGGTGCACAGGGGCTTCTCGACGAGGATGTGCAAGTCGGAACCGAGCAGGTCGAGGAGCACGTCGACGTGGGTCATGTTCGGCGAGGCGATGACGACGGCGTCGCAGAGGCCGGCCTCTGCGACGCCGTCGTCATCGCCTCGCCGAACATGACCCACGTCGACGTGCTCCTCG
>CADCTH010000431.1 GCA_902805495.1 uncultured Actinomycetospora sp. | reverse complement strand
TTCAACCTGGGCCACGGCGTGCTGCCGGAGACCGACCCCGACGTGCTGCTACGCGTCGTCGAGCTGGTGCACGCCGGGCTGTAGCGCCCGCCAGCAGACCGCGGCGCTGACGGCGAGGACGACCGCTGCGCCGACCAGCGCCAGGCGCACGGACACGACGTACGACTGCTCGGCCGCCGTCCGCAGCACCAGCAGCGCCGCGAACGGCACCTCGCCGGCCGACAGGTCGACGACCTCCGTCTGCGTCGCGCCGCGCAGCAGCGCCTCCACCAGCACGCCCGCCCGGCCCGAGCTCGGCGATCCGGGCGGCGGCCTCGGCCCGGCGGGCGAGGAAGGCCTCGGCGCCGGTGTCGACGCGACGGCCGCCCAGCTCGATCGCGGCGATCTTGCCGCCGAGCGACCGCGCGGCCTCGACGACCACGATCCCGGCGTCGGGACCCAGCAGCGTGCGCAGGCGGTGCGCCGCGGCGAGCCCGGACACCCCGCCGCCGACGACGAGGACGCGGGTCACGGGGCGGGGACGTCCGCGGCGTGCACGAGGTCGACCACGCGGGCGAGCACGTCGGGATCGGTCTCGGGCAGCACGCCGTGACCGAGGTTGAACACGTGGCCCTCGGCGGCCTCGCCCTCGGCGAGGATGCGGCGGACCTCGCGCTCGACGACCTCGCGCCCGGCGAAGAGCAGCGCCGGATCGAGGTTGCCCTGCAGCGCCCGGCCGGGCCCGACGCGCGCGGCGGCGACGTCGAGGGGCACGCGCCAGTCGACGCCCACCACGTCGGCGCCCGCCTCGCCCATGGCGCCGAGCAGCTCGCCGGTGCCCACGCCGAAGTGGATGCGGGGCAGCCCGGTGTCGGCGAGCCCCTGGAGCACCCGCGTGGAGTGGGGCAGGACCAGCTCGCGGTAGTCGCGCTCGGACAGCGCGCCCGCCCAGGAGTCGAACAGTTGCACGGCGTCGACGCCGGCGTCGACCTGCGCGCGCAGGAAGGTCAGCGTGGTGTCCGCCAGCGTGGAGCACAGCGCGTGCCAGGTCTCGGGCTCGGCGTGCATGAGCGCCTTCGTGCGCTCGTGGTTGCGGCTCGGGCCGCCCTCGACGAGGTAGGAGGCGAGCGTGAAGGGGGCGCCGGCGAACCCGATCAGCGGGGTGTCGCCCAGCTCGCGGACCAGCAGGCGCACGGCCTCGGCCACCGGCGCCACGCCCTCGGCGTCCAGCGCGGGCAGGGCGGCGACGTCGGCGGCGCTGCGCACCGGGTGCTCCACCACGGGGCCCGTGCCGGCGACGATGTCGACGCCGACGCCCGCGGCCCGCAGCGGCACGACGATGTCGGAGAAGAGGATGGCCGCGTCGACGCCGTAGCGGCGCACGGGCTGCAGCGTGATCTCGCAGGCGAGGTCGGGCGTCAGGCAGGCCTCGAGCATCCCGGTGCCCTTGCGGAGCTCGCGGTACTCGGGCAGCGAGCGCCCGGCCTGGCGCATGAACCACACGGGCCGGCGCGACGGGCGCTCCCGCCGCGTGGCGGCGAGGAACGGGGCGTCGGGGAGGTGGCGGCGCACGCCGGCCGCTCCGGAGACGTCGGTGGCCGTGCCCGCGATCCCGCTCATGGTGACCTCATCGTCCCACGGCTCCGGGCCCGTCCGCCGCGCCGGGAGCGCGGGGCGGGTGGGACACGAGGGGGACGGGGGACGCACGGGGCCGCTCGGCGTGGGAGGTGCCGGAAAGAACCCGTTCGGCCTACTGTCGTCGAGGTGACGGCGCCCACCACCCACCCCGAGACGTTCCGGCGCGCGGTGGACTCCCTCAGCGAACTGCGCACCCGTCCGGAGATCGAGCTGCGCACGATGCGCCCGCCGCAGCGGCTCGCGCCGTACTCGGCGGCCTGGAGCGCCGAGGTGCTCGCCGGGGTGCCGGCGCCCGGGACCCACGAGGTGGACGACGCCGAGGTCGTGGTCACCGGCCGCGTCGTGCTGCTGCACGACCCGGAGGGCCAGGACGCCTGGGACGGCACGCTGCGGGTGGTCACCTTCGTCCGCGCCGAGCTCGACCCCGAGCACGCCGGCGACCCGATGCTGCCCGAGGTGGCGTGGTCGTGGCTGACGGGCGCGCTGGAGGACTCCGGGGCCTCCTGGACCGCGCTGGGCGGCACGGTGACCCAGACCGCCTCGGTGCGCTTCGGCGACATCAGCGGGCCGACCCACGCCACGGATCTCGAGCTGCGCGCGTCGTGGACGCCCACCGAGGACGTCCTCACGACGCACGGCGTCGCGTTCGCGGGTGTCCTCGCGATCGCCGCGGGCCTTCCGCCCGAGGGCGTGACGACGCTCGGCGCCCGTCGCGCCGGCCGTTCCGGCTGACATTCTCCCGGTACCACCGGTATCGCTTCCTACAATTTCCGCAGGTCATTCGCCGTCGTTCCCGGACCTCGTCCGGAAGCACAGGCCGGCGTCCGACCAGCCCGGTCGTGCTCCGTCCGCTACGGGATGCCGTTGGGTCGTTGGTTGCAGCGCGCTTGGGACGGTCGGCTCCACCCGGACACGCTCCGTAGCTCCAGTTACACCGAGTGTCACCGCGAGACGAAACGGCGCGGTCTGTCCACTCCAAAGGGTGACCGTGACCGCGTAACAGGCGAAACTCCACCGAACGAAGTTGGCCCTCCTGCTCTCGTTAACTCGCCCGGGGGGATATGTTCTCTCGCACGCACTTCCTCGTCCGATCGGCGGCGCGGTCGATCGCCCGAGGTTCAGGGTGCGCATTGTCGGGGGGCAAGACCGACTACTGGGAGGTACTCGACGTGGCAACCGTGGGCCCAGGCATGGCCCTTCGCGGCGTCGCGAGCGGCCTGCTGCCGCCGGCCATGGTCCCGCATCCGCGGGAAGAGATGTTCAGTGTGCTGGTGGTCGACGACCACCCGCTGTTGCGCGAGGCGATCGCGCAGCGGCTCTCCTCGATGGGCGCGGGCACCGTCCACGAGGCGGCCTCGATCTCCGAGGCCCGGACCCGGGCGCTCGCCAGCGGGCCGTGCGATCTCGCGATCCTCGACCTGGGGCTGCCGGACGGCAGCGGCCTGGACCTGATCGCGGAGCTCCGCGCGCAGGGCTGGAACAGGGTGGTGGTGCTGGCGGCGTCGGACGACCCGTCGGCGGTGCGTGCGGCCTTCCAGGCCGGTGCGCAGGCCTACCTGCTCAAGTCGGCGTCTCCGGGCATCGTCACCGACGGCGTGCGCCGTGTGCTCGAGGGCGGCCTCTACGCCGACCCCTCGGTCGCACCGCTGCTCGCGGCGGGCACTCGCGTGCCGGCCACGGACAACACGCCACGCGAGCTCTCCGCCCGCGAGGTCGAGGTGCTGCAGCTGGTGGCCGACGGCCGCTCCAACAAGGAGATCGGCGAGGCCCTCAGCCTGTCGGCCCTGACGGTCAAGAGCCACCTCTCCCGCATCGGGCGCAAGCTCGGGACGGGCGACCGGGCACAGATGGTCGCGCTGGCCATGCGGGCCGGCGTCATCCGCTGAGCGCGACGGCGCAGGGGACGGCCACGCGGCCGGCCCCGGCCCGTCCCGCGGACCCCGCCGGCTCATCGCCGGCGGGGTCCGCGGACGGCGATCTCCCGACCCGTCCGCGACACCCCCGGACGCTCCCTGCGCGGAGCGCGCCGTGACGGGCGCGAGCGGGCAGACTGTCGCGGCAGTGGACGCCGATCACCCCGACGGGCACGAGCACCCCGAGGACGACCCGACGGTCGTCGATCTCCTGGTGCCCGCCGACGGGGTCCCGCCCCTGGTCACCGACCGCGAGGCGCTGCAGGACGGCGCCACGCGGCTGGCCGGCGGCACCGGCCCGGTAGCCGTCGACGCCGAGCGCGCGTCGGGCTACCGCTACTCGGCGCGCGCCTACCTCGTGCAGCTGCGCCGCGAGGGTGCGGGCACCATCCTGGTCGACCCCATCGCCTGCGGCGGCGACCTCACCGTGCTCGACGAGGCCCTGCGCGGCGTCGAGTGGGTGCTGCACGCCGCGTCGCAGGACCTGGCGTGCCTCGCCGAGGTCGGCATGCGTCCCGACCTCCTCTTCGACACCGAGCTCGCCGGGCGCCTCGTCGGCTACCCGCGCGTCGGGCTCGGCCCGCTCACCGAGCACCTCCTGGGCGTGCGGCTGCAGAAGGGCCACGGCGCCGCCGACTGGTCGCGCCGCCCGCTGCCCGCCGAGTGGCTCACCTACGCCGCCCTCGACGTCGAGCTCCTCGAGGAGCTGCGCGACGCGGTCGCCGCCGACCTCGAGCGCCAGGGCAAGACCGCCTGGGCCGAGCAGGAGTTCGAGGCCGTGCGCCTCGCTCCGCCCCCACCGCCGCGCGTCGAACCGTGGCGCCGCACCTCCGGGCTGCACAAGGTGCGCCGGCCCGGCTCGCTGGCCGTCGTCCGCGAGCTGTGGGAGTCGCGCGACGCGCTCGCCTCCTCGCGCGACATCGCGCCGGGACGCCTGCTGCCCGACGCGGCCATCGTCGACGCCGCCCTGCGCGAACCGGCCCACCGCGACGACCTCGTCGCCATGCCCGTGTTCCGCGGGCGCGCGCAGCGCCGCCTCGCCGACCGCTGGTGGTCGGCGATCGAACGGGCCCGCGGGCTCGCGCGCGAGCGCTGGCCCGCGACGGCCGC
>CADCTH010000430.1 GCA_902805495.1 uncultured Actinomycetospora sp. | reverse complement strand
GCGCGCGCTGGTGGGCGACCGGTTCGTCGCCCGCACCCCGGTGGCGCGCCTGCCCGACGTCGCGCGCTACCTGCGCGCGGCGCGCCGACGGCTCGAGAAGCTGCCGACCGCGACCGGCCTCGACGCCGAGGCCCTCGAGGGCGTGCACCGCGTCGAGGCGGCGTACCGCGAGCGCCGTGCGCGGGCGTCCGCCGAGCCGCGCACGTTCGATCGCGACGCCTTCGACGCCGTCGCCTGGATGCTCCAGGAGCTGCGCGTCAGCGTGTTCGCGCAGGAGATCGGCACCGCCGGGCCCGTCTCCGAGCAGCGCATCACCCGGGCACTCGCCGCCCTCTGACCCCTGGGGGGCCACCGACCGATCGAGATGGAGAATCCGCGCCCGTGGTGAGCGACGCCGAGGAGGCACTGGTCCAGGAGCAGCTCGAGCAGCTGCACGACCACCACGCCGACCAGCACGAGGAAGACATCGTGTCGATCGCGCTGCCCGCCGCGCAGGACGAGGAGGACGTCTTCGGGCTGGCCGGCACCGCGGTGGACGGCACCCAGTGGACCGTCGGCGACTGCGAGCACCGCTTCCCGCTGCAGTCGATCTCCAAGGTCATCACCTACGCGCTCGCGCTCGAGGACAACGGGCGCGAGGCGACGCTGCGCCACGTCGGGGTCGAGCCCTCGGGCGACCCGTTCACCGCCATCGTCTTCGACGAGGAGAACCAGCGCCCGCACAACCCGATGATCAACGCGGGCGCGCTCGTCGCCGCCTACCTCGTGCACGGGGACACCGTCGAGGACAAGGTCGGCCGCATCCTGGGCCGCTTGCGGGCGTTCACGGGCGTGCCCGACCTCGAGGTCGACGGTGACCTGCTCGCCGACCAGCTCGCCTCGGCCGACCGCAACCTCGCGATCAGCTACCTCATGCGCTCGCTCGGCATGATCACCGGCAGCATCGAGGACAACCTCGCGGTCTACCTGTCGATGTGCTCGGTCCGGGTGAACACCTGCGAGCTCTCGGCCCTGGGCGCGACGCTCGCGAACGGCGGGGTGAACCCGCTGACCGGCGAGCGGGCCATGGACGCCCGCCACGTCCGCGACGTGGTCAGCGTGATGATGACCTGCGGCATGTACGACGCCGTCGGCGAGTGGACCACCGACGTCGGCATCCCCGCGAAGAGCGGCGTGTCCGGCGGGATCGTCGCCGTCATGCCGGGGCGTCTGGGCCTCGCGACCTTCTCGCCCGGCCTCGACGCCCACGGCAACTCGGTCCGTGGCCAGGCGGTGTTCCGCGAGCTGTCCGCCCGCTACGGGCTGCACATGTTCGCCACGCCCGACCAGACCCGCTTCGGCCGCCTCGGACGCACCGGCGGGCCCCGACTCACCCGGGCCTGATCAACGCCTCTCCCGCCGGGGCCCCGGGTAGCGGCACACTGTCGCCGTGGTCGCCGTCGGAGAACGTGAGCTCGTCCGCCAGCAGCTCGACGAGCTGCACGAGAAGTACCGGCAGGTCGGGAACGACGAGGTCGTCAGCTACTACCCGCCGGAGGCGGAGGCCGACGCCCACCTGTTCGGCCTCGCCGGCACGAACATCGACGGCACGCAGTGGCAGGCGGGCGACTGCTCGGTGCCCTTCCCGCTGCACTCGGTGTCGAAGGTCTTCACCTACGGCCTCGCCCTGGAGGACAACGGCGCCGAGGAGACCCTGCGCCGGATCGGCGTCGAGCCCTCCGGCGACCCCTTCAACTCGATCACCTTCGACGAGGCGCACCACCGGCCGCACAACCCGATGATCAACTCCGGCGCGCTGGTCGCGGCGAGCCTCGTCGCGGGGCGGGACGTCGACGAGAAGGTCGACCGCATCCTCGAGCGCTACCGCGTCTACGCGGGCAACCCGCGGCTCGCCGTCGACCAGCGCATCCTGCGCGCGCAGCTGCGCAGCAACGACCGCAACCTCGGGCTCTGCCACATCATGCGGTCGCTCGGCATGATCAGCGGCGACATCGACGAGATCGTGGAGACCTACCTGTCGGCCTGCTCGATCACGGTGACCGCCGCCGATCTGAGCGTCATGGGCGCCACCCTCGCCAACGGCGGGATCAACCCGTTCACCGGCGAGCGGGCCGTGGGCCGGCAGCACGTCCGCGACATCGTCAGCGTGATGATGTCCTGCGGGATGTACGACGCGGCGGGCCAGTGGGCCAGCGAGGTCGGCATCCCGGCCAAGAGCGGGGTGTCCGGGAACATCGTGTGCGTCCTGCCCCGGTACTTCGGGTTCGGCGTCTACTCGCCCGGCCTGGACGTGCACGGCAACTCGGTGCGCGGGGTCAGCCTGTGTCGCGAGCTGTCCGCCACCTTCGGGCTCCACGTCTTCGCCGACCCGGCCGACTCCCGCTTCGGTCGGGTCGCGCAGCCCGCGCCGGGCGACGCGACGGACGTCAGCGCTTCGGCATGATCACCCACAGCGCGATGTAGATCACGAACTGCGGCCCCGGCAGGAGGCAGGACAGCACGAACAGCAGCCGCACGACGCCGGCCGACATCCCGAACCGCTCGGCGAGGCCCGCGCACACCCCCGCGATCACCTTGTCGTGCTGGGGCCTGGTCAGCGTGGCCATGACGCCTCCGATCTCGTCACCGGGACCTTCCCGGTGCTCTGTGTCGACACTCCCGCAACGTGCGGGCCGGGGCGTGGGTGCCCGACCCGGGGCTTTCCGGGGGGAACCCCCGTGACGCCGCTCACCGTGGTGCGGAAACCGCTCGTCGCCGAATCACCGTTTCGGGTGCGAGCAACCGTTGGTACCACGGCCGGGGTCCACACCGGGCCTGGAGAGTTCGGGTCGAGGAGGACCGCGTGTCCGAGACAGCACGCACGGGAGTGGCCATCGTCGGGCTCGGTGGCGCGGTCGCCACCACCGCGGTGGCGGGCGTCGAGATGATGAAGCTCGGCGCGATGGGGCGCGACGGTCTGCCCTTCGCCGACGCCGAGGGCCTGGTGCCCTACACGTCGTTGATCTTCGCCGGCTGGGACGTCGACGGCGACGACCTGGCCAAGGCCGCGCACGGGCACCGGGTGCTCGACCCGCGGCAGATCGAGGTCGCGGGCCCGGCCCTCGCCGGGATCGAGCCGTGGCCGGCCGTCGCGGACCCGGAGTACTGCCGCAACGCGCGCGGCAGCAACCTGGTCGCGGTGGCGGCGCTGCGCGACCGCGTCGCGCACATCGCCGAGGACCTGCGGCGCTTCCGCAGCGAGCAGGAGCTCGACGACCTCGTCGTCGTCAACCTGGCCTCGACCGAGCGCTGGCCGGACCTGACGCTGCCGGCGCTGGCCACGGTCGAGGGCTTCGAGGCCGCGCTCGACGCGGACGACGCCGCGATCACGCCGGGCATGCTCTACGCCTACGCGGCCATCACCGAGGGCTGCCCGTACGTCAACTTCACCCCGAGCGCGTCGGCCGACGTGCCCGCCCTCCAGGAGCTCGCCCTCCAGCGCGGGGTCCCGGTGGCCGGCAAGGACGGCAAGACCGGCCAGACGATGATGAAGACGGTGCTGGCGCCGGCGTTCCGCTCGCGCGCCCTGACCGTCGACGGCTGGTACTCCACGAACATCCTCGGCAACCGCGACGGCGAGATCCTCGACGACCCCGCCTCGCTGTCGAGCAAGGTCGCGACCAAGGGCTCGGTGCTCGACGACATCCTCGGCTACAAGGTCGAGGACCACGTCGTGCGCATCGACTACTACCGCCCCCGCGGCGACGAGAAGGAGGCCTGGGACAACATCGACCTGGTCGGCTTCCTCGGGCAGCGGATGCAGGTCAAGGTCGACTTCATGTGCCGCGACTCGGTGCTCGCGGCGCCGCTGGTGCTCGAGCTCGTGCGGCTCGTCGTCGAGGCCCAGCGCCGCGGTGAGGGCGGCGCGCAGGAGCAGCTCGGCTACTTCTTCAAGGCCCCGGTCACCCGCGACGGCGGGCGCCCCGAGCACGCCCTCCACGTGCAGGAGCAGGTGCTCCGGGACTGGATCGGGGCGGGCGCGCGGTGACGTCCCTGCTCGAGGCGCCCACCGGGCGCTACGCCGCGGTCCCGGGCCTGCTGCGCGAGGTCGGCGACCTCAAGCGGGTCCGGACCGCGGACGCCGACGGCTCGATGGCCTCCCGGGCGTTCACCCGCGCCTGGGCGGCCCTCGTCGACGGCGCCGACCCGGTGGCCGTCGCCGACGCCGAGACCGCCGCCGCGGTGGCCGCTGTCGACGGCGGCGGCGCGGCGTGCAGCCGCGTCAGCGTCGCCGGGTGCAGCACGCCGCCGGCGACCTCGTCGATCGCCCGGTCCCGCACGGCGCGGGCCTCGTCGGGGGACAGCCCGGCGACGGCG
>CADCTH010000429.1 GCA_902805495.1 uncultured Actinomycetospora sp. | reverse complement strand
CCGCGCACGGCACCGACCTGAGGGGGGAACGACCATGACGACGACGGAGAGCACGACGAGGAGCACGCGCCGGAGGCGCGGACGCGGACTCACCGGGGGGTTCCGATGACCGCCATGATGATCATCGTCGCGGTGGTCGCCTTCTGGGCCCTGTTCGTGGTGGGGGTGCTCGTGGGCATCTCGGTGCACCACGAGGCCACGCGGCGGCGCACGAGCCGTTTGCACCGCGCCGAGCTGCACCTCGACCGGGCCGAGGTCATCGCCTACCGCACGCCGGTGCGTGCGCGGGACGTCGCCTAGGAGCTAGAAGGCGCGGCGACCCGCGAGGGCGCGACCGAGCGTCAGCTCGTCGGCGAACTCCAGGTCGCCGCCCATGGGCAGGCCGGAGGCCAGCTTGGTCACCGTCAGCCCGGGGAAGTCGCGCAGCAGGCGCACGAGGTAGGTGGCCGTGGCCTCGCCCTCGGTGTTGGGGTCCATGGCGAGGATGACCTCGGCGATCTCCGGCTCCCCGTCGCCACCGCCGGCCCCGCCGATGCGGGTGAGCAGCTCGCGGACCCGCAACTGGTCGGGCCCGATGCCCGAGAGCGGATCGAGCGCCCCGCCCAGCACGTGGTAGCGACCGCGGAACTCCCGGGTGCGCTCCACGGCCATGACGTCCTTGGGCTCCTCGACCACGCACACCAGCGACGCGTCGCGGCGGGCGTCGGCACAGATGCGGCAGCGGGGCCGCTCGGAGACGTTGCCGCAGACCTCGCAGAACACGACACCGATCTTGACCTTCTGCAGGGCCTCCTGCAGGCGGGTGAGGTCGGCCTCCTCGGTGGCGAGGAGGTGGAACGCGATGCGCTGGGCGCTCTTGGGCCCGATGCCGGGCAGGCGACCCAGCTCGTCGATGAGGTCCTGGACCGGGCCCTCGAACACCGCGGGCCTACTGGCCGGGCAGGCCCAGCCCGCCGCCCATGTCCCCGAGGCCGCCCGCCAGCGGTCCCATCTTCTCGGCCTGCAGCTCCGCCGCCGCCTGCGCCGCATCGGCGATCGCGCCGACGATCAGGTCCTGCAGCGTCTCGACGTCGTCGGGGTCGACGACCTTCGGGTCGATCCTGACCGAGCGCACTTCGCCGGTGGCGGTCTGCGTGATCGTGACCAGCCCGTTGCCGGCCTGCCCCGTGACCTCGGCCTCCGCCAGCTCGGCCTGGGCGGACATGAGCTGCTCCTGCATGGCCTGCGCCTGCTGCAGCAGGGCGCCCATGTCCATGCCTTCGGGGCCTTCGGGGTTCTGACCGGGTTGCATGTCGCCAGCCTAACCGCGCCCCGGACGCGGCGACCGGGCACGCTGGGCACCGATGGAATCGACCCACAGCACGCTGCTGCACCGGCTGCTCGACGCCACCACCTGGCGCGCCTTCGACGTGGACGCCGAGGGCCGCATCCTCGCCGGGCACGACGCGTCCGGGACGGTCCAGCTCGTCGAGCTGCGCCCCGACGGGAGCCGCACGCCGCTGACCGCGCTGCCCGGCGCCTGTCACGGGCGCTACGTGCCGGGCTCGAGGACGGTGGTGGTCTCCCACGACGCGGGCGGCAACGAGCGCGCCCAGCTCTCGCTGCTCGATGCCGACGCCGTCGAGGAGCCGGTCGGCGAGGACGGCCTGACGCCGCTGGTGCACGACCCCGCGTACATCCACGGCCTGGTCGAGGTCCTCCCGACCGGCGAGGTCGTCTACACGACGAACCGGCGCAACGGCGTCGACTTCGACCTCGTCGTCCGCCGCGTCGACGGTGCCGGCAGGGGCAGCGAGACCGTCCTCTACGACGGCGGCGGCATGGTCGGCGGTGCGTCCGTGAGCCACGACGGGACACGCGCGCTGATGACCCGCCCGGGCCGCCCGGCGCTGAGCTCGCAGGTGCTGCTGCTTGTCGGCGACACCACGACCGAGCTCACCGACGCCGGCGAGCACGCCCGCTACCTCGGCCCGCAGTGGCTCCCGCGGGGCGAGGCCGCGATCATCACCACCGACTCCGGCCGCGACCACCTCGGCGTGGCCCGGCTCGACGTCGTCACCGGCGCCCTGACGTGGCTGGTCACCGACGACGCCCACGACGTCTCCGCGCGCCTGTCCCCCGACGGCGAGACGCTGCTCGTGGTGACCGACGACGACGGCGCCAGCCGGCTGGCGATCCACGACGCGGACGGCACGTTTCGCCGCGAGGTCGCGCTGCCCGCGGACTACGTGGGCGGCGTCGCCGACTTCCTGGCCCTGCCCCGCTGGTCGCCCGACGGCACGGGCCTCGCCCTGACGTGGACCGACCCGGCGACCCCGGCCGACGTCGTGCTCGTCGACGCCGGGCGCGGGCGCGCCGCGACGGTGGCGTCGTCGCGCGACCAGCTCGACGGGCTCGAGCTGGTCGCCCCGACCAGCCACGGCGTCCCGACGCCCGACGGCGAGACCGTGCCGTGCTTGGTCTACGCGCCGAGCTCGCCGTCCGGGTCGAGCGTCGTCATCGTCCACGGCGGCCCGGAGGGGCAGTCGGTGCGCTCGTTCTCGGCGATCGTCCAGTCGCTGGTCGGCGAGGGGCACACCGTCCTCGTGCCGAACGTGCGCGGGTCGGTGGGCTACGGGAAGCGCTGGTACTCCCTCGACGACGTCGAGCGCCGGCTGGACTCGGTGGCCGACCTCGCCGCCCTGCACGCCCACCTCCCGCGCCTCGGGCTCGACCCGGCGCGCTCGGCGCTGTGGGGCGGGTCGTACGGCGGCTACATGGTGCTCGCGGGGCTGGCGTTCCAGCCCGGGCTGTGGGCCGGCGGCGTCGACATCGTCGGCATCTCGTCGCTGGTGACGTTCCTGGAGAACACCTCGCCGTACCGCCGCGCGCACCGCGAGCGGGAGTACGGCTCGCTCGAGCGCGACCGGGAGTTCCTCGAGCGCGCGTCGCCGCTGAACCGGATCGGCGACGTGCGGGCGCCGCTGTTCGTCATCCACGGCGCCAACGACCCGCGGGTGCCGCTGTCGGAGGCCGAGCAGGTCGCGGCCGCGGTGCGGGCGAACGGGGTCGAGGTCGAGATGGTGGTCTACGACGACGAGGGGCACGGGCTGGCGAAGCGCGCCAACCGGCTCGACGCCTACCCGCGTGCGGTGGCGTTCCTGGGCCGGGCGCTGGCGGCGCCCGCGGCGGAGGCGGTCTAGCGCCCGTCGACCCGCCGCGCGCCGAGCTGCGAGGTCAGCAGCTCCATCGCCGCCTCCTCCGGATCGACGCGCGCGCCACCGCTCGTGCCACCGGGGTCGGCCGCGGCCTCGGCGTACATGTCCTCCTCGGTGACGTCGCCGTCCTCCGGGGGCGGCTCGGGCGGCGGCGGGACGTCGCCCGCGGACCCGCCCGGACTACGTGCTGGGCGACAAGGGCTACAGCT
>CADCTH010000428.1 GCA_902805495.1 uncultured Actinomycetospora sp. | reverse complement strand
GTGCCGATCCCGTCAGGCCGCGTGAACGAGGTCACCCCGCGGCGCTCGGCCCCGTCGGCGACCGCGGCCACCGCGGCCCGGGTAGCCTCGGCGTGGCGGCGGCGCAGCGCCCCCAGGTCGGGGCCCTCGGCGACGGTCC
Source organism: uncultured Actinomycetospora sp. (assembly GCA_902805495.1). Lineage (GTDB taxonomy): Bacteria > Actinomycetota > Actinomycetes > Mycobacteriales > Pseudonocardiaceae > Actinomycetospora. The sequence goes on along the minus strand of CADCTH010000428.1, from coordinate 3,010 downwards.
CCCCATCGGCGTGCTCCTCTGAATCGTCCACCACCCGGAACGTCAGCCGCAGGTGCGACGGGAGGCCCCCGACGTTCCACGCGTCGACCGGCACGTCGAGCCCCGACAGGCGCCGGACCGCGTCGGACAGGGCCGGGAGCAGGGTCTCCTCGCCGCGGGGCCGCCCGTCGTGGGCGAGGCGGGCGAGCAGCGCCCGCGCGGTGTCCGGCGCGGGCACGAGCGAGCGGCGCAGGTGCTTCGGCAGCGAGCGCACCAGCGCGGTGAGCATCTCCTCGCGCAGGCCCGGCACCTGCCACGCGAGGTCCTCGGCGCGCACCTGCCCGAGCACCGCGAGCGGCACGGTCACCGTGACGCCGTCGCTCTCGGCGCCGGGCGCGAAGGCGTAGGACAGCGGCAGCGTCAGCCCGCCGGCGGTCCAGGTGTCGGGGAACTGCTCGGGGCTCGGCGCCTCGCCGGCGAGCAGCGTGTCCCGGTCGAGGTCGAGCAGGTGCGGGTCGCGGCGGGAGGCCTTCTGCCACCAGCGGTCGAAGTGGCGCACCGTGACGACGTCGGCGGGCACCCGCGCGTCGTAGAACGCGAAGATCACCTCGTCGTTGACGACGAGCTCGCGGCGGGCGCGGCGCTCCATCTCGGCGATCTGCTCGAGGCGCTCGCGGTTGCGCGCCACGAAGGCGTGGCGGGTGTTCCACTCGCCCTGCACCAGCGCGTGGCGGACGAACAGGTCGCGCGCGGTCTCGGGGTCGACGCGGTGGTAGTCGACGGTGCGGTCCATCGCCAGCGGGACGCCGAACAGCGAGACGCGCTCGGTGGCGACGGCGGCACCGCGGCGCTTGGACCAGTGCGGCTCGGAGTACGTGCGGGTGACGAGGTCGCCGGCCGCGGCCTCGACCCACGCCGGGTCGACGCCGGCGACGGTGCGCGCCCACAGCCGCGAGGTCTCGACCAGCTCGGCGGCCATGACCATCGTCGGCGGCCGCTTGGCCACCGTCGACCCGGGCCAGATCGCGAACCGTGCGCCGCGGGAGCCCTCGTACTCGATGAGCGCGCGGCGCCGCGGCTTCCCGGTCTTCGGGTCCTTCGGCGGCTCCTGGGCCAGTCCGATCTGCGAGAGCAGGCCGGTGAGCAGGGCCTGGTGGACGCGGGCGGCGATGTCCTTGGTGATCTCGGCGCCCGGCTCGTTGCGGGTCAGCCCCAGTTCGTCCTCGATCTGGCGCAGCTGCGCGGCCAGGTCCTGCCACTCGCGGATGCGCAGGAAGTTGAGGAACTCGGCCTGGCAGCGCTTGCGGAACTGGTTGGACGACAGCTCGCGGCGGCCCGAGCGCACGTGCTCCCAGAGGTGCACCCACGACAGGAAGTCCGAGCGCGCGTCGGTGAAGCGGGCGTGGGCGGCGTCGGCCTCGTCGGCCTTGTCGGCGGGCCGCTCGCGCGGGTCCTGCGCCGAGAGCCCGGCGGCGATGACGGTGACCTCGTGCAGGCAACCGAGCTCCTCGGCGGCGAGCACCATCCGCCCGATGCGGGGGTCGACGGGGAGCCGCGCCAGCCGCCGCCCGATGTCCGAGAGGCGCGTGGCGTCCCCGTCGACCAGAGCCCCGAGCTCCGTCAGCAGCCGCACCCCGTCGCGCACCGCGAGCCGCTCGGGCGGGTCGACGAACGGGAACTCCTCGACCGGCCCGAGCTTCGCGCCGGCCATCTGCAGGATCACCGAGGCGAGGTTGGTGCGCTGGATCTCCGGGTCGGTGAACTCCGGGCGCGCGTCGAAGTCGTCCTCGGCGTAGAGGCGGATGCAGATGCCGTCGGCGACGCGGCCGCAGCGCCCGGCCCGTTGGGTGGCCGAGGCCTGCGAGATCGGCTCGATCGGCAGGCGCTGCACCTTCGTGCGCCGCGAGTAGCGCGAGATGCGCGCGAGCCCGGGATCGACGACGTAGCGGATGCCGGGGACGGTCAGCGAGGTCTCGGCGACGTTGGTGGCCAGGACGACGCGGCGCCGGCTGCTGCCCGCTCCCGCTGCGGAGGGCTCGAAGACGCGGTGCTGCTCGGCCGACGAGAGCCGCGCGTAGAGGGGCAGGACGTCGAGGTCGTCGGCGTGCTCGCGCAGGGCGTCGGCCGCGTCGCGGATCTCGCGCTCGCCCGAGAGGAAGACGAGCACGTCGCCAGGCCCGTCCCCCGCCCGCCCGACCTCCCGCCGCAGCTCGTCGACCGCCTCGACGATGCCGGCGACCTGGTCGCGCTGGCCGCCTTCCTCGTCCACCAGCGGCCGGTAGCGGATCTCGACGGGGAACGTCCGGCCCGAGACCTCGATGATGGGCGCGTCGCCGAAGTGCTTGCTGAAGCGCTCCGGGTCGATCGTCGCGGAGGTGATGACGACCTTGAGGTCCGGGCGGCGCGGCAGCAGCTGGGCGAGGTAGCCGAGCAGGAAGTCGATGTTGAGGCTGCGCTCGTGCGCCTCGTCGATGATCAGCGTGTCGTAACGGCGCAGCAGGCGGTCCTGCTGGATCTCGGCGAGCAGGATGCCGTCGGTCATGAGCTTGACCAGCGTGTCCTCGCTCGCGCGGCTGGTGAAGCGCACCTGGTAGCCGACGGTGTCGGTGCCGGTGGTGCCCAGCTCCTCGGCCACCCGCTCGTCCACCGTGCGCGCGGCGATGCGGCGGGGCTGGGTGTGCCCGATCGTGCCGCGCACCCCGCGGCCCAGCTCCAGCGCGATCTTGGGCAGCTGCGTCGTCTTGCCCGAGCCGGTCTCGCCGGCCACGACGACCACCTGGTGCTGCTCCAGCGCGGCGCGGATGTCGTCGACGCGCTCGCTGATCGGCAGCTGCGACGGGTACGACACGGCCGGCACCGCGGCCGCCCGGCGCGCGAGGCGCTCCTCGGCGGCGGTGACGTCGCCGGCGATCTTCTCCAGCGTGCTCGCCCGGCGGTCCGCGTCGCCGATGCGCTCCGCGCCCGCCAACCGGCGCCGCAGGCGGTGCTCGTCGGCGGGACCGAGGGCGGCGACGCGTGGGGCGAGGTCCGC
>CADCTH010000427.1 GCA_902805495.1 uncultured Actinomycetospora sp. | reverse complement strand
GGCGGGCGGATCCGGGCGCGTGACGCGGGCGGGCTGCCCGACGCCGTGCGCGCGGCGGTCGCCACGGTGCGCGAGGAACTCGCCGACGCCCCGTTCAGCGCGCCCGAGGCCCACCGGCTCGCGGAGCTGGGCCTGCGCACCCGCGAGCTGGGCGCGGCGGTGAAGGAGGGGGCGCTGCTCAAGGTCGGCGACGGGATCTACCTGGCGCCCGACGCCGCCGACGCCGCCGTGGCGCGCCTGGCCGACCTGCCCTCGCCGTTCACGCTGTCGGAAGCGCGCCAGGCGCTGGGCACCACCCGGCGCGTCGCCGTGCCGTTCCTGGAGTACCTGGCGAAACACGGCCGCACCCGCCGTGACGCCGACGGCCGGCACGCGCTGCGGTGACCGTGGCCCGTGCCAGCGTGGGGGCCACGCTGGCGTTCAACGCCAGGAAAGCCGCCACGATCACCGGCTTCCCCGCCATCCCGAGGCACGCCAGGATCGGCGCGTGGACCTGCGTCGCGACGTCGCACTCGGGGCGCGCCTGGCGGTCGTGCGCGCGGGGGGCCTCGCGCTCGCGCTGAGCGGCGACCCGGTGCTCCGCCTGCTCTACCGACCCTGGATCGACGACCCGACGCGCGTCCAACGCCGACTGCGCGAAGCCGCCCAGCCCTACGCGAGTCGCAGCGGCGTGCTCGTCGTCGCCACGGCCGCGCTGTGCCGCGAGGTCGTCCGCGACCGCCGGTTCCTGGTGCGCCCGCGCGACGGGGGCTCGCTCGGCGGCTCGGTCGAGGGCGGGCGTGACCCGCTGCTCGAACCCGTCGACCTGTCCTTCCTCGGGATGGACCCACCCGAGCACACGCGGCTGCGGCGCCTCGTCGGCGGTTTCTTCACGCCGGCCCGGGTCGACGCCTACGCACCGCTGGTCGCCCGGCTGGCCGAGCGCTTGGCCGACGACGCCGCCCGGCGCGGGAGCTTCGACCTCGTCGCCGACGTCGCGACCCCGCTGCCGGTCGCCGTCATCGCGGAGATCCTCGGGGTGCCCGACGTCGACGCGGGCGCGTTCGCGCGGTGGGGGCAGGCCGTCGGGGCCGGGCTGGGCGGGGTGCGGTCGCTGCGCGCGCTGCACCGTCTCGACGGCGCGGTGGCCGAGCTGCGGGGCCTGCTGGGTGACCTGCTCGAGCGCCGGCGCCACGACCCCACCGACGACCTCATCGGCCACCTCGCCGCCGAGGACGTCGACGCCCACGAGGCGGTCAGCCTCGCCGCGCTGCTGCTGCTCGCCGGGTTCGAGACGACGAGCACGCTGCTCACCAACGCGGTGGCGGCGATGACCGACGCCCGCGAGCCCTGGGCGCAGCTCGCGGCCCACCCGGACCGGGCGGGCGACGCCGTCGAGGAGGCCCTGCGGTTCGACGCGCCGATCCAGTTCACGGCGCGCACGCCCCACGAGACCGTGCGGCTGGGCGAGCGCGACGTCGCGCCCGACACGGTGGTCATGGCGATGCTCGGGGCGGCCGGGCGGGACCCGGAGGTGCACGCCGATCCGGACGTGTTCGACCTCGACCGGCCGACGAAGGGCGAGCACCTCGCGTTCTCCGGAGGGATCCACTACTGCCTCGGCGCGGCGCTGGCCCGGCTCGAGGGGCGGGCCGCGCTGGCGGCGCTGGCGGAGCGGATGCCGACGCTGCACCGGGTGCCGGGCGCGGTGCGGCGGCGGTCGCTGCTGCTGCGGAGCTACCAGCGCCTGCCCGTCAGCGTGTGATCGTGGGGGCTTTCCTGGCGTTGGACGCCAGCGTGGCCCCCACGCTGGCACACCCCGTGTGCCACCACACCCCGACCAGGGCGGTCAGGAGGAGGAGGTGTCCGTGAGGTCGGCGCGCAGGGCCGCGAGGGTGCGGGTGAGCAGGCGCGAGACGTGCATCTGCGACACCCCGACGCGCTCGGCGATCTGGGTCTGCGTCATGCCGCCGAAGAACCGGAGCATGACGATGGTGCGCTCGCGCTCCGGGAGCTTGCGCAGCGCCGGCTGCACCGTCTCGCGGTGCTCGACCTGCTCGAGCTCGGCGTCGGCGCTGCCCAGCACGTCGGCCAGGCGCCCGGACGACGGGTCGTCGACGAGCATGTCGTCCAGCGAGCTCGACCGGTAGGCGTTCGCGGCCTCGAGGGCCTCGAGCACCTCCTCGCGGCTGCGCTGCAGGTGCTCGGCGAGTTCACCGGCCGTGGGGGCGCGGTTGAGCTCCTGGGACAGGTGCGGCATCGCCGACCCGATGGCCAGGCGCAGGTCCTTGAGCCGGCGGGGCACGCGCGTCGACCACGCCTTGTCGCGGAAGTACCGCCGCACCTCGCCGGTGATGGTCGGCACCGCGTAGGACAGGAAGTCCGAGCCGCGCTCCGGGGAGAACCGGTCGACGGCGTGGATGAGGCCGACCGTGGCGACCTGCTCGAGGTCCTCCTGCGGCTCGCCGCGCTGGGCGAAGCGGCGCGCGATGTGCCGGGCGAGCGGCAGGTAGCCCTCGACGAGGCGGTCACGCAGGGCCTCGCGCCGGGGATCGTCGGCCGGGAGTCCGGCGTGCTCGGTGAGCATCGGGACGAGGTGCTCGTAGGAGTCCTCGTTGCGCCCGGAGCGGTGCGACGACCCGCCCGCGCCACCCGACAGGGTGCGGGCCGGCTCGCTCACGGGTTGAGCCGTTGCTTGCGCAGGCGGATGCCGAGCCACTCGGGCTCGGCGTCGAGGACCTGGGCATCGTCGGTCAGCGTGGTGAGCACCCGCCACCCGAAGGTGTCCTGACGCAGGGTGGCCTCGTCGGCCACGGGCACCCGGCAGATGACGTCGATCCGGCCCTCGGTCATGACGAACCCGCAGCGAAGCTGCCCGCCCTCGCGGGCCAGAGGCACCAGCGCGGAGCAGGCCTCGTCGACCGCCATCCGCAGGTCCGACACGGCGTCGAGGTCGAAGTCGGCGCGCGCGGCGAGGTCGGCCGCGACGGCGCGGACCGACGGGATCAGCGCCGGGTCGGCGTGCACGCGGACCTCGACGGGTGTCGGGGTCTCGGCCAGGTCGCCACCGGCATCGGTGGCGGTGGACGTGCGGTCACGCTGCTGCGGTTCCGGCGTCTGCACGGCTGCTGATCTCCGTTCGCGGCAGGTGAGGAGGTCGGTGCGGGGTCACCGTATCGACGGAGTCGGGGCGGGCGGCAGGCCCCCGCCCGATCATCCGGCGAGCGCGGCCTCGACCGACGGGTAGAGCGCGAACAGGTCGGTGAGCCCGGTGGCCTGCAGCGGCCGACTCACGGGCCGGGAGTTCGCCACGAGGCGCAGCGCCACATCACGGTTGCGCGACTCGTCGAGCGCCTCGACCAGCAGCGCGAGGCCGCTGGAGCCGAGGAACTCGACCGAGAGCATGTCGAGCACGAGCACCGAGGGCTTGCCCTGGAGCTCCTCGTTCACCTTCGCGCGCAGCGCCGGCGTCGTCAGCATGTCGATCTCGCCGGCCAGCCGGATCACCGACGCGCCGTTCGACCGCTGCACGTCCACGCCGAGCGGGTCCTCTGCAGTGAGGTCGTCATCGGTGGCCACGCGTCTGGTCCCCCTCCGTCTGGTCGGTCCGCATGGAATGGGTGCCGGAGCGCGGTGCGCTCGTCGCCCGTCCCGCCGCAACGTAGCGGGAACGGTGCACACCCTACTCGTCACCCCCCGTGGGCACGCCGTCACGACGCCTGCGGTCCGATCACATCACCGCAGCCAGCGATCGTGGGCGCCCTGGGCCGTTCGTGGGTGTTTGCTCGTGGACAACCGAGGGGATACCCGCGCTGCTGACACCGGGCCGAGGGTGGGACTCGTCCATCCGGGCGCCCCGACTGGGAGGACCGCCATGGCCGACATCCGACTCCTGCCCGGTCCCATCATCGACGAGTGGGACTGGCAGCTCCACGGGGCGTGCCGCGGGATGGACTCGAGCTTCTTCTTCCACCCCGACGGTGAGCGGGGGCCACGTCGCGAGCACCGCGCCGCCGAGGCCAAGAAGGTCTGCGCCTCCTGCCCCGTGATCGAGCCCTGCCGCCGCCACGCTCTGGCGACCCGTGAGCCCTACGGCGTCTGGGGCGGCCTCACCGAGGACGAGCGCCGCCTCGCGCTGCGCGGTGGCCGTCCCGCCGACCCCGAGCGCGGCGCGGTCGTGTTCGAGGCCCGCTGAGCGGGTCCTACAGGTACTGACCCCCGGCCTCCCCCGCCACGGCCGCCCGGCCGCCCCGTCCCTGTCGCATCTGCTCGAGCTGGCCGCGCGCCGCCATCTGCTGCGCGAGCACGGCGCTCTGGATGCCGTGGAAGAGCCCTTCGAGCCACCCCAGCAGCTGGGCCTGCGCGATCCGCAGCTCCGCCTGCGACGGCGCCGCGTCCGTGGAGAACGGCAGGGTGATGCGGTGCAGCTCGTCGCGCAGCTCCGGGGCCAGACCCTGCTCGAGCTCGCGGATCGAGCGCTCGTGGATGTCGGCCAGGCGCGCCCGGCCCGCCTCGTCGAGGGGCGCCGACCGCACCTCCTCGACGAGTTTGCCGACCATGCCCGCCACCCGCATCACCGCGCCCGGCGACGCCACCAGGTCCCCCGTGCCCGCTCCCTCGCCCGCACCCGAGGCGGCGGCCGCGGCGAGCGCCGAGGAGGGCCGTTCGTCCTGATCACTCATGGTCCCCATCATGGCGTGCCGCCCGTCGCCCGTCGCGTCGACGGGACGGCGGACGATGCGCTGCCGGAGGGGTGCTTGGGTGCGCCGAGGGCGGGGTACCAGGGGCCGGAGGTGAGCGGTGGAGACGAGGATCGAGCTGGCCCTCGAGACGACGGGGACCAGCGGCGCTGACGGTGCACACGCGGGGCGCGACGTCGCCCTGCCCCCGGCCGACCCCGATCCACCTCCCGGCTCCCCGGTCGTCGTCGCCCTGAGCGGCCGGCTCTCTGAGCGCGCCGTGCGCCCCCTGGTCCAGCGCCTCCACGCGCTGCTGGTCCGGCACGGCGGCGTCGTCGCCGACGTCTCCGCGGTCGAACTGACCCACTCGGGGGCGGTGCACGCCTTCGCCGAGGCCGCCGCCCGCGCCGGCGAGTGGCCCGACGTGCGCCTCGCTCTCGCCGGACCCGACGCCACCCTGGCCGCGCTGCTCGTCAGTTCCCGCGTCGCCGAGCGCGTCCTCGTGCACCCCGACGTCGCCACGGCGGTCGCGCACCTCGACGACCGGCCCGAGCTGCTGCGCGGCTGCTGGCACTTCGAGGTCGACCCGCGCGCACCCGGTGACGCCCGCGGGCACGTGCGCCGCGTGTGCCGTCGCTGGGGCATCGACGAGGACGCCCGCGAGGCCGCGGAGATCGTCGTGACCGAGCTGGTGACCAACGCCGTGGAGCACGCGTCGAGCGCCTCGGTGGTCGAGGTGTGGCGCCGCGACCGCTCGCTGCGGCTGATGGTGCGCGACTTCGACCTGACCGTGCTCCCCGGCGCCCACCTGCCCGACCCCACCGCGCCGCGTGGGCGCGGACTCGCGATGGTGGCCGCGGTCGCGCAGTCGTGGGGCGTCGAGCCGCACCGCGACGGCAAGACCGTGTGGGCGCAGATGGAGACGGTCTGAGCGACTGCCGAGGGCGTCAGGCGGCGGCGACGGCCACGGTGTCGGCGCCGCCCGCCAGGCGCTCGTCGAGGAGCTCGAGCACGGCCGACTCGACACTCCGGCGCATGGCCTGGTCGTCGCCGCCGGCGCCCTCGCGCAGGGCGGCGGCGATGGTGCGCCCGGCCTCGAACCCGGACACGATCACCGGGTCGACGTAGGAGCGCTTGCACACCGCAGGCGTGTTGCCGAGCTGCTCGGCGACCGCCTTCATCGTGCGGGTGACCGCGCCCTTGACCTTGCGCTGCGCGCGCGGTGGCACACCGGAGTCGTCGACCTCCGCCGCCAGCGCGACCGCCGCCTGCACGCCGGCGTTCCAGGTGCGCAGGTCCTTGGCGGTGAACTCCTCGCCGATCAGCTCGCGCACGGCGTCGTTGACGTCCTGGGCCGTGACGTCGTGCCACGGTCCGCGGTCGCCGCCACGCCCGCCGCGCCGGTAGGCCAGCAGGTCCTCGCCACCGCCGCGGCGGCGCTTGAGCGACGACACGAGACCGTGGATGTGCTCGTCGTGGATCGTCAGGCGCCGCGGCACCCCGGACTTCGCGGTGTAGCGGAACTCGACGGCCCCGTCGCGGCGCGCGACGGCGTGCTCGCGGCGCAGCGTCGCGAGGCCGAAGGAGGCGTCGCCGGGCGAGTCGTCGCTGGCGTACTCCTCGCCGCCGACGCGGAAGACGCCGAGGTCGAGCAGCCGGACGGCGCCGGCGAGCACCCGATCGCGCCCGAGGCCGCTGCTGCTGGTCAGGCGCCTGGCGATCTCCTCGCGGGCGTCGCCGATGACGGTGCCCAGGCGCGCGACGCGCAGGAACTTCTCCTGGTCGCGCTGCTTGGTCCACTCCTCGTGGTACCGGTACTGGCGTCGTCCGGCGGCGTCGGTGCCGACGGCCTGGATGTGGCCGGCCGGGTCGGGGCAGATCCAGACGTCCTCCCACGCGGGCGGGATGACGATGGTCTTGATGCGGTCGAGGGTGGCCGCGTCGGTGACGCCCTCCCCGGTCTCGCGGTCGAAGTAGCTGAACCCCTTGCCCCGCTTCCGACGGCCGATACCGGGTCCGTAGGGCTCGGTGTGCACCAGTTCCACCGGGCCGGTCTACCCCGCGCGAGGTTGCCCCGAACGCCGTTTCCGGCGGCGCGCCCTCGGCTACCACCGCCCGGTGACCGACGCCTCCACCCGCTCCGACGCGGAGCTCCTCGGCCCCTGCGGCCCCGTCACCCCCGACGTCCTCGACGCCGTCGACGCCGCCGTGGCCGCCGTGCTGGGCGAGGGCGCCGAGCTCGGTGACGGCCAGCGCGCCGCCGTGCTCGGCGCGCTCGTCGACGACTGCCTGGCCGTCCTGCCCCCGGCCGCGGGCAAGACCGCGGTGTACGCCGTGACCGGCCTCGTGCTGGGCGGGCCGACCGTCGTGGTGTCCCCGACGCTGTCGCTGCACCGCGACCAGGTGGCCCACCTCGCCGACGCGGGCCTGCGGGCCGACGTCCTCAACTCGACGCTGGCGAACGGCCGCCGCGACGAGGTGCTCGCCGCGTTCGGCGCCGGCGACCTCGACGTCGTCGTCACCTCCCCCGAGCAGCTCGCGCGCACCGACGTCCTCGACGCGCTGGCGGCCGGCGCGCCGGTGCTGCTCGCCGTCGACGAGGCGCACTGCGTGTGCGACTGGGGCCCGGACTTCCGCCCCGACTACCTGACGCTCGCGGTCGCCCGCCGGCGCCTGGGCGGTCCGCGGGTGCTGGCGCTCACCGCGACCGCGTCGGTGCCGGCCCGTGCGGAGATCCTCGAGCTGCTCGGGGTGCCCGACGCCTGCGTCGTCGTGCGCGACCCCGACCGCCCGCACATCCACCTCGCCGCGCACCTCGTGCACGACGAGGAGGCCAAGTGGGACCGGGTGGTGCGCGAGGTCGGCGAGCTCACCGCGGACGGCGCCATCGGCATCGTCTACGTCACCACCCGGGGGCACACGACGCTGGTGCGCGACCGGCTGCGCGAGGAGGGCCTCGCCGCCGAGGCGTACCACGGCGGGATGAAGGCGGCCGACCGCGGACGCGTGCAGGACGGGTTCATGGCCGGCGAGGTGCCGGTGGTCGTCGCCACCAGCGCGTTCGGGATGGGCATCGACAAGCCCGACGTGCGCTGGGTGGTGCACGGCGACACGCCGACCTCGATCGACGCGTATCACCAGGAGATCGGCCGGGCGGGACGCGACGGCTCGCCCGCGACGGCGGTGCTGTTCCACCGCCCGCAGGACCTCGCGCGGCCCAAGCTCTTCGCGTCGGGGCGCGACGCCGGGCCGGGGGCGCTGGGGACGGTGCTCGCCGCCGTGGCCCAGAACCCCGACGGCGTCGCGCAGAGCGAGCTCGCGAAACCGGCGGGACTCTCGGGCGCCGCGCTCTCGCGCGCCCTGCCGGCCCTCGTCGCGCTGGGTGCGCTGCGCCAGCTGCCCGGGCGCAAGCTCGCCCCCGGCGACACGCTGGGCAGCGACCCGTCCGACCTCGCGGCGCAGGCGGCCGCGCTCGTCACGCGGGGCCGCGAGCGCGAGCAGAGCAAGGTCGAGCTGGTGCGCCGCTTCGCCGAGGCCACGGGGTGTCGGCGGCGCACGCTGCTCGAGGCGCTCGGCGAGCCCCGCGACGAGGCGTGCGGGTACTGCGACCAGTGCGACGCCGGGCAGCCCGGCGACCCGGGCGACCGCTCCGGAATGCACGGGGACGGCGTCCACCAGGGCGGCGACCCGGTGCCGGGCGAGGCCGTGCAGCACGAGCAGTGGGGTCACGGCACCGTCACCACGGTCGCCGAGGACTCCGTCGTCGTGCTGTTCGACGAAGGCGGCTACCGGACGCTCTCGCTACCGCTGGTGCGCGAGAAGCGCCTGCTCCAGCCCGCCTGAGGTCACGTTTCCCGGGGCTGGGGGACGCCGATCCCGGGCACGACCGCAACGGAAGGTGACCGTGCTCCACGAACCGATCGACAGTCCCCTGGCCCCTCCGGCCGCCGCCCCCGACCTCCGACCCGTTCCCGCACCCGAGGTCCCGCCCGACCTCCGCCCCCTGGTGCGGCGCGCCCGTCGCGACGTCGGCGCCGCGCAGGAGCTCGCGGCGGCGCTGCTCGCCCGCGGCTGGAGCACCCGCCCCGCCGCCGCGCTGTCCGGGCTCGCCGAGACCGCCGTCCGGGCCCTGGCCCGCGTGCGGCGCGCCGGCGCCGCCGCCGGCTTCGTCGCCGACGACCTCGCCGCGCG
>CADCTH010000426.1 GCA_902805495.1 uncultured Actinomycetospora sp. | reverse complement strand
TGCTGTCGTGCGCGTCGGCGCCGGCGGTGCTCTACCTCGACGACGACGTCCTGCTCGAGACCGGCGTGCCCGAGCGGCTGCACCGGGCGCTGACCGAGCTGCGGTGCGGGATGGTCGGCGCGGCGATGCAGGGGCTCGGGCACGCCGAGGACCGCCGCCCGCACGAGGTGACGTCTTTCGAGGTGTGGCGGGGCGGCGTGGAGCCCGAGACGCTGGTCAAGGACGGGCCGGGCTGGAACCGCTGGCGCCTGCACAACGCCGCCAACGCCCTGCACCTGGCCGAGGACCTGGAGCTCGACGGCCCGCTGCGCCCGGTCCCGCCGGCCGAGCAGTACGTGCCGTACAAGGTGGCGTGGGTCGCGGGGTGCGTGCTGTTCGACCGCGAGGCGCTCGTGGAGGCTGGGGGCTTCGAGTTCTGGCGCGACGTGCCGGCCGACGCCCACGGCGAGGACGTGTACTCCCAGCAGCGCGTGATGGCGCGCCGCGGCGCCGCGGGCATCCTCCCGCCGGGCGCCTACCACCAGGAATCGCCCACGGCCCTCCCCGACCGCGGCGTCTCCGCCGTCGACGCCCTCCCCATGTGAGCGGAATTCGCGGCTATGACCGCGAATTTCGCTCACGAGCACCGGGGGCACGGGACGAGGCCGCCCTCCCACCCGAGCGCGGTGAGGATGGCCTCCACCTCGCGGGCGGTGCGGCACGGCAGCCTCGTGACCTCGTCCCACCCGAACGGAACTGCAGGAGTGCGGGCGAGCACCGCGGCCACCGTACGGCGGCGGTCGACGAGAGCCGTGAGCTTGTCGCGGTGGTAGCTGAAGCCGTCGAGTCGCACGATGGCCGAGCCACCGGGCAGGTCGTAGACGATGTCCTCGTAGCGCAGCACCCCGTCGACCGGGACCGGCCGTTGCCGGACACCTTCGGGGAGACCGTGCGCGCGCTCGACGTCCACGAGGTAGCGGTGCTCGAGCGCGGAGAGGACGCCATCGCGCAGGAGGGCGACGGCGTCGGCCACCACCCGCCGGTACCGCGTCGGTCGTCTCAGCTCCGCGGCCCTCTCGAGCGCGAGCGGATGGACCCCGGCATCCAACGAGAACTGGTGCGCCCGTTGCATCGCCTCGTCGGCGGTCGGTGCGGCGACGACGAGATCGAGCACCGTGTGCACCCGGGTCGTGCGCGGGGGATCGGCGGCTGCCTCTGCGATGTGCGCGAACGCGCGGGACCGGTGCACCTTCACGCCGTCGTCGCGCACCGCGGACGCGCCGTAGCGAACGGTCACGTGGATCGGCCGCGACGGGTCGGCCTCGACGAACCCGTACAGCTCGCCCGCGGTCTCGTGACTGAGCAGCGCGCCGCTCCGGCACGCCAGCAGGGCGCCGATGCGTCTCGCCTCCGGGGTCGCAGGGCCTGAGTAGGTCAGGAAGACCCCGTCGTGCAGGGGTTGCCATCGGTCCGCATCGAGCTGAGCACGGATGCCGTGGTCGGTGAAGCCGCGGGCGAGCAGCTGGGCGCGCGTCACGACCCCGTGCTGGTCACGGAGGAGGCGCAGCCAGTCGTCGAGATCGTGGAGGGCGTGCACGTCCGGTTCGACGCGCGCGCCGCTCCTGCGGATCCATTGTTCGGCGCATGTGAGCGAAATTCGCGCTTATGACCGCGAATTCCGCTCACGTAGCGCCCCGGCCACCGCCGTGACACGGGGGTCGGCGAGGAGGTCGTCGAGGGACTGCGAGAGGGGGATGCGCCAGTTCGGGTACTCGTCGACCGTGCCCGGGAGGTTGGGCTGGCGCAGGTCGCCGAGGACGTCGGTGAACGCCGCCAGCACGATCCGCGACCGTGCGGTGGCCAGCAGCTGGTGCATCGCCACGACCACCGCGTCGTCGTCGGAGGGGTCGTCCACCCCGAAGCCCTCGGCGCGCAGCAGCTCCAGCAGCTCCTCCCGGTCCTTCGCCGCGTCCGCCCGCGCCGCGTCGACGTCGGAGAGCACCCCGGCGTCGGCGCGCGCCCGCACGTGCTCGTCGCGCAGGAACCCCGCCGCGGTCGGCAGGTCGTGGGTGGAGACGCTCGCCAGCGTGTCCGGGTGCCAGCGCCGGGGCGGCAGCAGGGCCCCCGCGTCGTCGCGCTGGAACCACAGCACCGCGCACCCGAGCATCCCGTGCTCGGAGAGCCCCTCGGTGACCTCCGGCTCCACGGTCCCCAGGTCCTCGCCCACCACGACCGCGCCCGCCCGCAAGGCCTCGATCGCCACCACCGCCAGCATCGCGCGCGCGTCGTAGTGCACGTACGCGCCCTCGCGCGCCCCGCGGCCCGGCGGGATCCACCACAGCCGCCAGAGCCCCGCGACGTGGTCGACGCGCAGCCCGCCGGCGTGGCGCAGCACCGCGCGGATCATCGAGCGCAGCGGCGCGTATCCCGACGCGGCGAGCGCGTCCGGGCGCCACGGCGGGAGGGCCCAGTCCTGGCCCTGCTGGTTGAAGTCGTCGGGCGGGGCCCCGACGGTGACCCCGCGCGCCAGCGCCCCGGCCAGCGTCCACGCGTCCGCGCCGCCGGCGGAGCACCCGACGGCGAGGTCGGCGATCAGCCCGACCGCCATCCCCGCGGCGTGGGCGTGCGCGCGCCCCAGCTGCGCGTCCGCCAGATCGAGGCACCACGCGAAGAACAGGACCCGGTCCGCGAGCGACGCGCGCGCCGCCGCCACCCCGGTGTCGTCGACCGACGCCAGCCCCGCGGGCCACTCGCGCAGGTCGGAGCCGTACTCCTCGGCCAACGCGTACCAGGTGGCGACGTCGCGGCGCTCCGGGTCGAGCGCGTCGACGTCGCCCGGCGCGGAGGCGTCGTACGGGCGCAGCAGCTCCAGCGCCGCGCGCTTCGCCGACCACACCGCGTCGTGGTCCACCAGCTCCGCCGACACCGGGCGCAGCGCGTCCACCGACGACCGCACCGACGCCGGGGCCGCGGCGTACGCGTCCGTGTCCTCGATCCGCACGTAGAACGGGTGCAGGAAGCGCCGGGTCGACGGTGAGTACGGCGACGCCTCGACGTCCGGGGCGAGCGCCAGCGCGTGCAACGGGTTGACCAGCAGCGCCCCGGCGCCCTGGTCGCGGGCGGTGCGGTCGAGCAACAGCCCGAGGTCGGCGTAGTCCCCGGCGCCCCACGAGCCCTGCGAGCGCAGCGCGTACAGCTGCACCATCCAGCCCCACGTCGGCCCCGGCGGCTCAAGCGCCGACGGCGCGACGATCAGCGCGACGTCCTGCGCCCCGCACGCCAGGCGGTGGTAGCCGACGGGGAGGTCCGCGGGCACGGCGTCGCCGACGTCGCGCACGGTGCCGTCCTCGAGCGTCACCCGCCCCGGCGCCGGCAGGTCCCGCGTGCGGCCCTCGTCGACGGCGACCGTGGCCGGCAGCGCGTCGGGGTGCCGGCTCCGCAGGGCCGCCAGCGCGGCCTCGAGTGCGTCCGGGGTGGAGGCGTCGACGTCGAGGGCGGCGAGGACGTCGACGACGACGCCGCGGTCGACCTCGACCTCCTGCTCGTCGGCGTCGCGGTAGCGCACCGCCACCCCGTGGGCGGCCGCGAGCTCGGCCAGGTCGGGCTCGACGGCCACCGGCTACTCCTGGGTTCGACGGGAAGGGATTGACGGGAAGGGA
>CADCTH010000425.1 GCA_902805495.1 uncultured Actinomycetospora sp. | reverse complement strand
GTGGCGCTGGTGCTGCGCCGCCGCGCCTGAGCGAAGCGGTCGCGGGGCGCGGGACACCCCCCTCGCGTGTGTCCCCCGCCCCGCGACCCGTTCAGGGGTGGATCACTCCACGATCTGGACGCGGTCGTTCGGGTTCAGGTGCTCGAAGAACGCCTCGGCGTCCTCCATGCCCAGGCGCACGCAGCCCGCGGACTCGCGGGCGGTGTCGCCGCCGTGGAAGGCGCGGCCGTTGTTGTCGAAGAACACGGAGTACGGCATCTCGGCGCCCTCGTACTCCCGGCTGACGTGGTGGCGCTCCTTGCGCTGGATGATGAAGTCGCCGGTCGGGGTCTCGTGGCCCTCGGTGCCGTGACTGTTCACCACCGGTCCCCGGACGACGTTGCCCTGGCCGTCGAGCAGCCAGGCGCGGTTCTCGGAGAGGTCGACGCACGCCTTGATGCGCTCGTCCGTGCAGGACGTCCCCCCGACCCCCGCCGCGCCCGCGGGCGCCGCGCTCGCGATCCCGCCGAGCTGGAGCGCGCCCAGACCGACGGCGGCCACCGAGACCGCGATCCGGCCGGTCGGCATCCCGCGCCGCGTCCCCCTGCGATGCCTGCCCGCCATCGACCCCTGCCCCTCGTCCGCCGTGCTCCCGTCCGAACCCCGGACGGGGAGGACTCCCGGTTCCGCACCGCGATCCGAGGGGGACAACGACCCAGTGACGAGGGGGTCACGGACCGTTCACCGTGGTCGGGGGCACGTCACCTGGACCGGTTCGGGGCACAACCTCAGTGGGTCTGGGCTGTTCGCCGCAGAGCGTGGCGGACGATCAGGGCGAGTCACCCACTCGATTGCTCCGCACGGACGAAGGCCTCGTACGCTTGATCGCTGAAGAGGATGAACCGTGCCTCGCGCACGGCACTCTCGGTCTCCTTCACCGTGGTGACGGCGATCCGCGCCGCATCGTCGAGCGGCCACCCGTACACGCCCGCTGACACCGCGGGGAAGGCCACGGTGCGCGCACCGACCTCGTCGGCCACCCGCAACGACTCGCGGTAGGCCGACGCCAGCAGGTGCGAGCGGTCCTGGGACTTCGCGTACACCGGGCCGACGGTGTGGATCACCCACCGCGCCGGGAGGTTCCCCGCCGTCGTCGCGACCGCCTGCCCGGTGGGCAGACCGTCGGGCAGCGTCGTGCGCCGCAGCTCGCGGCAGGCCTCGAGGATCGCCGGGCCGCCGCCGCGGTGGATCGCCCCGTCGACCCCGCCGCCCCCGAGGAGACCCGAGTTGGCGGCGTTGACGACGGCGTCGACCTCGGCGTTGGTGATGTCGCCGCGGTGCAGCGTGATCTCCGGGGTGCCCATGCGCGCCGAGTACCCCGCGGGCGGACCTGACACGATCGCCGGGTGAGCGACACCCAGATCTCGGTCAGCGACACCGTCGACGCCCCCGTCGAGCGGGTGTTCGCCCTGCTCGCCGACCCGGACCGTCACCCCGACCTCGACGGCAGCGGCACGGTGCGCGCCTCGCACACCCACCTCGCGATCACCGAGGTCGGCGACGTGTTCGTCATGGAGATGGAGCACCCGGACCGCGGGCGCTACACCGTGGAGAACCACGTCGTGCGCTACGAGCCCGACCAGGCGCTGGCGTGGGCGCCGGCCAAGCCCGGCGCGCAGCCGTCCGGGCACGTCTGGAGCTGGGAGCTCACCGCCACCGACGACGACCACACCCTCGTGACCCACACCCACGACTGGTCGGCGGTCACCCACGAGCCGGTGCTCGAGCGGGTGCGCGAGGTCGGCGAGGAGCCCATGCGGAGGTCGATCGGGTTGCTCGCCGAGGCGCTGGGCTAGGTGCCTGCGGCACGTGAGCAGAAATCGGTGCTCCGACACCAGATTCTGCTCACATGCCGAAGGCACCCAGCGCCCGGAAGTCCTCGCGCGGCGGGGCCTCGAGGTCGTGGTGCGTCCCGTCGGGCGCGGTGAAGCCCAGGCGCCACGAGTGCAGCCCGACCCGGGTGGTCGGCGCCTTCTCGAACAGCGGGTCGCCGACGAGCGCGTGGCCGATCCAGGCGAGGTGCACGCGGATCTGGTGGCGCCGCCCGGTGACCGGGTGGACCGCGAGCAGCGTGCGGTCGTCGTCCTCGGCCAGCCGCTCGAACGTCGTGGTCGAGGGGTAGACGTCGCCGGCGAGCACGGCGTCCCCGGGCACGCTCCAGTGGTCGCCGTCGCGGGTGATCGCCTCGCGTGGCGCGGCGATCCGCACGCGGTTCTTGCGCCCCACCGCCAGCGGCAGATCGATCGAGCCGGTCGCGGGCAGTCCGGTGCCCCGGGTGACGGCGAGGTAGGTCTTGGCGACGCTGCGCTCGGCGAACTGGCGGGTGAGCGTCCCGTGGGCCTCGAGCCGGCGGGCGAACAGCACCAGCCCCGAGGTGACCTTGTCGATCCGGTGCGCGGGCCACAGCGTCTCGCCGGCGTCGCGGGCCAGGCGCACGAGGTCGATGTCGTGGCGCTCGCCCATCACCGACCAGCCCGGGGGCTTGTCCAGCACCAGCAGGTGGTCGTCGGCGAGGACCTCGCGGCCGTCGCGGACCTGCGCCCAGGTGGGTGCCGTCGCGCCCATCAGGCCTCGTCGAGTCCCAGCGCGTCGAGCAGCGTGCGCAGCTTGACCGCCGTCTCGGCGAGCTCGTCGGCGGGACAGGACGCGGGGACGATGCCGGCGCCGGCCCAGAGTCGCACGCGATCACCCTGGACCTCGCCGCAGCGCAGCGCCATCACCCACTCGCCGTCACCGTGCGCGTCGGTCCAGCCGACGGTGCCGGTGTAGAAGCCGCGGTCGAACGGCTCGATCTCGGTGATCGCGGCGTGCGCGGCGTCCCGCGGGACCCCGCAGACCGCGGGCGTCGGGTGCAGCGCCTGCGCGAGGTGCAGCGACGAGACCGCCGGGTCGGTGACGCGCCCGCGCAGCGTCGTCGACAGGTGCCACAGCGTCGGGGTGGCGACGAGCGACGGCGTCGCGGGCACCTCGAGGCCGTCGACCAGGGGCCGCAGGCGCTCGGCGACGTCGGCGACGACGAGGGCGTGCTCGTGGTGGTCCTTCACCGACGCGAGCAGGGCGTCGGCGCGCCGGCGGTCCTCGGCGGGGTCGGGCGAGCGGGCCGCGGACCCGGCCAGCGGGTTCGCGACCACCTCGGCGCCGTCGCGGGCGACGAGCAGCTCGGGGCTCGCGCCGAGCAGGGTGCGCGGGGTGCCCGCCCGGTCGGCGGGCAGGTCGACGGCGAACAGGTGGCTGCGGGGGTCGCGGTGGGCGAGCTCGCGCACCATCCGCACCGGGTCGACCGGCGCGTCGGCGACGACCTCGAGCACGCGGGAGAGCACGACCTTCTGCAGGTCACCGGACGCCATGCGCGCCAGCGCCTCGGCGACCAGCGCCTCGTAGCGCTCCGGGGCCGGCACCGAGCGCGTGGTGCCCGTGACGGGCGCGCCCGTGGGCTCGGCGACGAGCACGTTGCCCAGCGGCGCCGCGCGCTCGACGTGCTCGGGCACGACGAGGTGCGCCGGCGCGGCGGGGTCGAACGGCAGGGCGCCCACGGCGAGGGCGGGCCCGGCGGAGGAGGGACGGCCCGCCTCGACCTCGCGCAGGCAGCGGGCCACGGCGTCGGCGTCGGCCGAGGCCGGCCGGGTGAGCACGCCGCGGGTCAGCAGCGAGCCCCCGGGGCCGGACAGCCACGAGCCCCGTCCCGGCGTCCACGAGCGCAGCAGGCGCACCGGGTCGGTCGCGCGTCCGGGGACGGACCGCGGCGCGGGGCTGGTGCTGGTCACGTGCCGCTCCCGTCCTGCTCGTCCGCGGATCGTCGGCGATCCTGGTGGCGTCCCTGGTGGCACTGTGGTCCGGGGGTCGCCCGTACCCGCACTGTTCACCCTCCGCCCGCTGCTATGACGGATCCACCCGAGCCGACGTGACACTCCGCACCGGTGATCGGGCCGGGCCACGGTACGGGGGCGCCCCCGCCAGACGAGCACCAGTCCAGGAGGCCGCAGCACGTGACGACGGAGCAGGCGGACCCGCGCGCGGCGCGCCGGTCCCTCCCGCGGTGGCGCGCCGACCTGCGCCTGGGCACCCGCATCGCCGTCATGCGGGGCGGCGGCCTCGCCCTGGCCCTGCGCGGCGACCCGGTGGCGCGGCTGATGCACAAGCCGTGGCGCCTCGACCCGTACCCGACCT
>CADCTH010000424.1 GCA_902805495.1 uncultured Actinomycetospora sp. | reverse complement strand
TTCAACGTCGACCTCAAGGCGCCGGGCACCCTCGCGCCCATGCTGCGCCTGCTCGAGCGCGACGACGTCGCCGAGCGGGTGGCCGTCGCGAGCATGGACGAGGGCCGCCTCGACGCGGTGCGGGCGCGCTTCGGCGACCGCGTGGTCACCGGCATCGCCTCGCGCTCGGCGCTGCGGTTGCGCGCCCGCGCCGTGTCCCCCGCGCTGCTGCGCCGCCCCCTGGGCCGGGCGCTGCCGGTGCGCGGTGACCTCGCCCAGCTCCCGGTGCGTCTCGGGGCGCTCACCGTGATCGACGCCGCGATGCTCGACGCGGCCCGTGACCTGGGCGTCGAGGTGCACGTCTGGACCGTGGACCGCACCTCCGAGATGCACCGCCTGCTCGACCTCGGCGTCGACGGCCTCATGACCGACCGGCCCGACCTGCTGCGCGACGTCCTGGTCACCCGCGACACCTGGACCGCATCGTAGGGCGACGTCTGGACGTCACGATCCGGACGGGCACAACCCGAGCCGTGTGGACGTTGTGTCCCAGGGGTAGACACACCCTGTGGCCCGGCGCCGGTGAGTCCGGTCACGGAGACGGTGAACCCGGGGCGTCGCGGGAACGAACGACGACGGTCCGGCGTTGACCCACCCGTGCCCGGCGGCTGTGCGCCTCGGGTGCACTCGCAGTCGAGGAAAGGACACCAGATCATGGCCGACCGCGTCCTCCGTGGTAGCCGTCTCGGGGCCGTGAGCTACGAGACCGACCGCGACCACGACCTCGCCCCCCGTCGGTCCTTCGCCTACCGCTGCCCCAAGGGCCACGACTTCGAGGTGCCGTTCTCGGACGACGCCGAGGCGCCGGTGACCTGGGAGTGCCGCCTCCACGGCGAGGAGGGCAAGCGCATCGACGGCACCGAGCCGGAGGCGAAGAAGACCAAGCCGCCGCGCACCCACTGGGACATGCTGCTCGAGCGGCGTTCGGTCCCCGAGCTCGAGGAGCTGCTCGACGAGCGTCTCGGCCTGCTCAAGCAGCGCCGCTCCGAGAGCGCCTGAGCCCAGCACCGCAGGAACAGCACCGCAGCAACAGCACCACAGAAGCACAGGGCCGTCCCGGCAGCGCCGGGGCGGCCCTTCGTGTGTGTCAGCGAAGTGGCGTCGCAGACACTGAACGTCCGGATTCTTCCGTCGATCACCCGCGCCGGGGCCGCGCGCGCCGGCGCCGGAGGCGGTCGCGCAGGCCCCAGGACGTGATCCGCCACAGCGCCTCGCGCACCACGGCGCCGCTCATCTTCGACTCGCCCCGCTCGCGCTCCACGAACGTGATCGGCACCTCGCGCACCCGCAGCCCCGCGCGCTGCACCCGGAACGCGACGTCGACCTGGAAGCAGTAGCCCTCCGAGGCGACGGTCTCCGTGCCCAGCTCGGCGAGCGCGGTGCGGCGGAAGCAGCGGTAGCCGCCGGTGACGTCGTGCAGCGGCAGCGACAGCACGCGCCGCGAGTACACGTTGCCCGCCCGCGAGAGCAGCCGGCGGTGCCCCGCCCAGCCGACGGTCCCGCCCCCGGGCACGTACCGCGAGCCCAGCACCACGTCGGCGTCGGCGGCCGCGGCCAGCAGGCGCGGGAGCTCCTCCGGTGCGTGGGACCCGTCGGCGTCCATCTGCACGATCCACCCGACGTCCGCGGTGCCGAACCCGCCGTCCAGCACCCGGCCGAACGCGTCGACGTACGCCGCACCGAGCCCCGCGCGCGGTGCGTGGTGGTGCACCCGCACCCGCGGGTCGACCGCGGCGATGGTGTCGGCGAGGGCGCCGGTGCCGTCGGGGCTGCCGTCGTCGACGACGAGGATCCGCAGGCCGGGCAGGGCGTCGAGCAGGCGCGTCACCAGCCCGGGCAGGTTCTCGCGCTCGTTGTAGGTGGGGACGACGACCAGCGCGTCCGACCCGTCCGGGCACGGTCCGCTCACGCGCGCCCCGATCGCCGCCGCTGCACCACGCCGGCCACCACGGCGCCGAGGCCGAGCGCGACCAGCACCCACTCCGGCCCGGGACCCAGCCGTGTGGCGAGCGTCGTCGTGGTGCGCAGCGGAACCGACTCGACGAGCAGCCCCGGGGTGAACAGGTCGCCCGTGCGCGCCTGCAGCGACCCGTCCGGCGCGACGACCGCGCTCTGGCCGCTCGTGGCCGCGATGACGACGGCGCGGTCGTGCTCGATCGCCCGCAGCCGCGACATCCCCTGCTGCTGGTAGGTCATGTCGCTGTACCCGAACGTGGCGTTGTTGGTGGGCACGGTCAGCAGGTCGGCCCCGCCGCGCACGGCGTCGCGGACGCTGTCGTCGAAGACGACCTCGTAGCAGGTCACGACCCCGAGCCGCGCCGGTCCGGCGGGCAGCACGCCGGTACCGGTGCCCGGCTCGAAGTCGGTGACGCGGTCGACCAGCGGGGAGATCTGCTCGGCGATCCCGCGCAGGGGGATGTACTCGCCGAACGGCAGGATGTGCCGCTTCACGTACGTCGCGCCCGGGCCGGTGACCGGCGCCCAGACGACCGCCGCGTTGCGCGGGCCCCGGACCAGCCGGCCGTCGGGGGCGCGCGCGCCCGACAGCACGGCGCCGACGACGACGGGGACGCCGACCTCGGCGGTCACCGCCTGGATCGCCGCGCCGGCGTCGGCGTTGCGCAGGGGGTCGATGTCCGAGGAGTTCTCGGGCCAGATCACCAGGTCGGGGCGCGGGAGCCGCCCGGCGCGGACCTCGTCGGCGAGGCGGCGGGTCTGAGCGACGTGGTTGTCGAGCACGGCGCGGCGCTGGGCGTTGAAGTCCAGGCCCGCCCGCGGGACGTCGCACTGGATGACCGCGACGGTGGAGGTCGGTCCACCCCC
>CADCTH010000423.1 GCA_902805495.1 uncultured Actinomycetospora sp. | reverse complement strand
GGAGCGCAGGCCGGCGGCGGTCAGCGCGTCGAGCTCGGCGTCGTCGGCGTCGGGGCGGCCGAGGGCGAGGTCGGCGCGCAGGCGCCGCGTGCCGCGCCCGCCACGCCGGCCCGCGAGATCCGCCCCTCGGGCGAAGGCCCACCGCGCCGCCGGCTCGGGGAGCCCGCGCACGACGCGCCAGCCCGCCGCGTAGCCCAGCGCGGCGGCTCGCTCGCCGAGCGACGAGGCGCCCTCGGTCACCGGCGCAGGTGCCGACACGTCCGTCACGCCGACGCCCCCGGGCCGTCGGTGGGCTGGTCGGCCGGTGCGCGTCCGGGCGTGTGCCCCGTCGCCGCGCCGTACTGATCCCGCGCGCTGCGCCAGACGGCGACGATCCGCTGCCCCACCGTGATCACCGAGCCGACCGTGAGCAGCCAGAGCGCGACGTCGAGGGCGTAGGGGACGCCCAGCCCGAGGAGCAGGCAGCCGCCGAGCCCGAGGATCAGCCGCTCGGCGCGCTCGACGAGCTCGCCCTCGGCGCGCAGCCCGGCCTCGCCCGCGCGGGCCTTGATGTAGGAGATCAGCTGCCCGGACACCAGGCAGGTCAGCGCGAGCGCGACCAGCAGCCAGAGCTCCCGCTCGGCCGCCCACCACGCGACGGCGGCGAACACCGCCCCGTCGACGAGCCGGTCGCACACCGAGTCGAGCACCCCGCCGAACGGGCTGGTCACCCCCCGCGCGCGGGCCATCGCGCCGTCGAGGACGTCGAGCATCGCCAGCCCCCCGACCACCAGGGCCCCCGCGACGAGGTGGTCGGTGGGGATCAGCCAGAGCGCAGCACCCGTGGAGAGCGCGGTGCCCGTGACCGTGACCGCGTCCGGGTGCACGCCCCGGCGCACCAGCCACGCCGCGGTGTGCTCGACGCCGCCCTTGAGGGCGGCGCGGGCCCACTCGTTGATCACGCCGCGTCCCCGGGTCCCGGGGTCGAGCTCCGCTCCGCTCCGTCTCCCGACGCGGGCCACGCCGCCGCCAGGCTCGCGCGGGTCTCGGCGAGCAGCTGCGGGATCACCTTGGTCTGCCCGATCACCGGCATGAAGTTGGCGTCGCCGCCCCAGCGGGGCACGACGTGCTGGTGGAGGTGGTCGGCGAGCGACCCGCCGGCGACGTGCCCGAGGTTGATGCCGACGTTGTAGCCGTGCGGGGACGCGACCGTGCGCAGCGCCCGCACCGCCTGCTGGGTCACCGCGACCAGCTCGGCGGACTCCTCGGTGTCGAGCTCGTCGAGCCCGGCGACGTGCCGGTAGGGCACGACCATGAGGTGGCCGGGGTTGTAGGGGTGCAGGTTGAGCACCGCGTAGACCTTCGTCCCGCGGTGCAGCACCAGGCCCTCGTCGTCGCCCAGGGTCGGGATGCGGCACAGGGGGCAGCCCCCGCCCTCGACCTGGCCGGTGCCGGTCTCCCCCGCGATGTAGGCCATGCGGTGGGGCGCCCAGAGCCGGCGGAAGCCGTCGGGGGTCCCGGCGCCCCACAGCTCGTCGAGGTCGGTGCTCTCCCCGGACATCAGGGCGCGAACAGGTCCGCGTCGGGCGAGGCGTTCTCCCGGCGCCGCACCCAGTCGACCAGCGCCGCGACGGCGTCGTCCACCGGCACCCCGTTGCGCTGCGACCCGTCCCGGAAGCGGAAGGACACCGCGCCGGCATCGGCGTCCTTCCCGCCGGCGAGCATCAGGAACGGCACCTTCTGCAGGGTGTGGTTGCGGATCTTCTTCTGCATGCGGTCGTCGGAGTCGTCGACCTCGACGCGCAGCCCGTGGGTCCGCAGCCGCGCGGCGATGTCGCGCACGTAGTCGGCCTGGTCGCCCGAGACCGGGATGCCGACCACCTGCACCGGCGACAGCCAGGCGGGGAACGCGCCCGCGTAGTGCTCGGTGAGCACGCCGAAGAAGCGCTCGATCGACCCGAACAGCGCGCGGTGGATCATCACCGGACGCCGGCGCGACCCGTCGGCCGCCGTGTACTCGAGGTCGAAGCGGTCGGGGAGCATGAGGTCGACCTGGATGGTCGACATCTGCCAGGTGCGCCCGATGGCGTCCTTGGCCTGCACGGAGATCTTCGGCGCGTAGAACGCCGCGCCGCCCGGGTCGAGCACGAGGTCGAGCTCGGCGCCCTCGGCCACCTCGCGCAGGACCTCGGTGGCCTCGTCCCACGCCTCGTCCGAGCCGATCGACTTCTCGGGGTTGCGGGTGGAGAGCTCGAGGTAGAAGTCGTCGAGGCCGTAGTCGCGCAGCAGGTCGAGCACGAACTGCAGCAGCGAGCGGATCTCGTCGCGCATCTGCTCGCGCGTGCAGTAGATGTGCGCGTCGTCCTGGGTGAAGCCCCGCGCGCGGGTGAGGCCGTGCACCACGCCGGACTTCTCGTAGCGGTAGACCGTGCCGAACTCGAAGAGCCGCAGCGGCAGCTCGCGGTAGGACCGCCCGCGCGCCCGGTAGATCAGGTTGTGCATCGGGCAGTTCATCGGCTTGAGGTAGTAGTCGACCCCCTGCCGCTCCACCGTGCCGTCGTCCCGGTACTGGGCGTCGAGGTGCATCGCCGGGAACATGCCCTCGCGGTACCAGTCGAGGTGGCCCGAGGTCTGGAACAGGTCGCCCTTGGTGGCGTGCGGGGTGTTGACGAACTCGTAGCCCGCCTCGGCGTGGCGCTGGCGGCTGTAGTCCTCCAGCTCCTTGCGGATGATCCCGCCCTTGGGGTGGAACACCGCGAGCCCCGAGCCGATCTCGTCCGGGAAGCTGAACAGGTCGAGCTCGCTGCCGAGGCGGCGGTGGTCGCGGCGCTCGGCCTCGGCGACCCGCTCGAGGTGGGCGTCCTGCGCCTCCTGGCTCTCCCAGGCGGTGCCGTAGATCCGCTGGAGCTGGGCGTTGCGCTGGTCGCCGCGCCAGTAGGCGGCCGCCGAGCGCAGCACCTTGAACGCCGGGATGTACCCGGTGGTGGGGATGTGCGGGCCGCGGCAGAGGTCGCCCCACACCCGCTCGCCGGTGTGGGCGTGCACGTTGTCGTACGCCGTCAGCTCGCCGGCGCCGACCTCGACGATCTCGCCGTCGGCCTCGGCCTCGCTGCTGCCCTTGAGGTCGACCAGCTCGAGCTTGAACGGCTCGCCGGCCAGCTCCTCGCGCGCGGCGTCGAGGCTCTCGTACTCACGGCGCACGAACCGCTGCCTCGCCTTGACGATCTTGCGCATCGCCTTCTCGAGGGCCTCGAGGTCCTCGGGCGTGAACGGCCGGTCGACCGCGAAGTCGTAGTAGAAGCCGTCGGCGATCGGCGGGCCGATCCCGAGCTTGGCCTCGGGGAAGAGCTGCTGCACCGCCTGGGCCAGCACGTGCGCGGCCGAGTGGCGGATCACGGCGCGGCCGTCGTCGGTGTCGGCGGCGACCGGCGCGACGTCGACGTCCTCCGCCGGCGTCCACGCCAGGTCCTTGAGGACACCGTCGGGGGCCCGCACGACCACGACCGCCTGCGGGCCGGACGACGGCAGCCCCGCGTCGCGGACCGCCTGTCCCGCGGTGGTGCCCGCCGTCACCCGCACGCTGTCGGCGACGGTGGGGCGGGGCACGGGCGGCGAGGACACGGCGGACTCCGGGATCGCGGGTGGTGGTGCCCCGAGCCTATCGAGCGGTCGCGAGCACCGGATCCGGCCGGGCCGCCGCGTCCCTGCCCCCGGGCCGTAGGACACCGCGTCCCACCACCGTCTCCAGGAACGCCGCGATCGCTCGCACCGCGGCCAGCGTGCGGGCGGTGGGCCCAAGGTCGAAGCCGTGCTGGGCGTGCGCGAGCTCGGCGTGCACCACCGGGGCGCGCGACACCGCACGCAGGCGCGCGACGAAGGCGGCGCTCTGGGCGGGCACGACGATCGCGTCGCCGGTGCCGTGCAGCACCATGAACGGCGGGGCGCCGGGGTGCACGCGCGCGGCCGGCGACGCGGCGACGTAGGGGTGGGCGTCCTCGTCCAGCGCCGTGGGCATCATCGTCTCGGCCAGCAGCTCGTCGAGCGTGCCGCTGCCGTCGTCGCTGGTCAGGTCGTAGATGCCGTAGAGACAGACCGCGGCGGCCACCGAGGTGTCGGCGTCGGCGAAGCCGGGCTGCCACGCCCCCGGCGTCAGCGCCGCCAGCGCGGCGAGGTGGGCGCCGGACGAGCCGCCGGTGATCGCGATGCGGTCCGGGTCGCCGCCGTGCTCGGCGATGTGGGCACGCGTCCACGCCAGCGCCCGCTTGACGTCGACGATCTGCGCCGGCCAGCGCTCGGCGGGGCCCAGCCGGTAGTCGACGCTGACGCACACCCACCCGCGCCCCACCATCGCCGCCATCAGCGGGTGCGCGTCCGCGGCCTTGCTGCCCGACGACCAGGCGCCGCCGTGGATCTGCAGCAGCACGGGCGCGCGGGCGTCGTCGGGCAGGGCGGGGTGGCGCCAGACGTCGAGCACGTTGGCGGGGTCGGGCCCGTAGGCGACGTCGCGGCGCGTCGCGTAGCGGCGGCGGGCGAGCACCG